>QMME01000048.1 GCA_003647095.1 Deltaproteobacteria bacterium | reverse complement strand
TCCACCAGGAAGGAGGCCAGCAGGGGATCGCCGACGTTTCCCCCTTCCACGGCCCGATCGAGCGCCCGCGGCCCGTCGCCCAGGGGGGGGCCATGGGAGAGGAACACCACCGGGCCGGTCGCTGTCTTCGCTTCCGGAAGCAGGGTGGCCAGGCGTTCAATCTGGGCCTGGCCATACAGGCAACCGGAACGCTGGTGGACGAAGCGCCGGTCATGGTAGCCGCCCAGGGCCAGCAGCGTGGCGCCACCAAGGTCCACCCGGGGGAACAGGTCCAGATTGACGATATCCGGGCATACCTTCATGGCGGCAAGCACCGCCCGGTTGAAGGCCGCCCGGCTCTCGCTGTTGCCGCTGAGTACCAGCACCGGCCAGCGACCGGTACAGGCACTCAGCATGAGCTGGACCATCTCCCCTTCGCTGGCGGCGATGTCGCCAGCCAGCACCAGCGCGTCAATCCCGGCGTTGGTGAAACGCTTCAGGTACTCGGCGAGTGCCAGGCGCGTCTCCGACTCGAAGTCCTTGAGCGCCCCCAGCACCCCCAGGGTTACCACCCCGTCGGCATCGCCGGCCCGGGCGGTCAGGGTCAGGCCGTCGAAGTCGAACTGACGGCCGGCCAGGGTTACCTTCTCCGAGTTGGGCAGGCGGGTGAATTTCCCGGGAAAGCAGCGCAACGACTGTCCGGCCAGGGCTCGCGCCAGCGGGGAAGCCGCAGCGGGCAGGTGCTCGAGGATCTCCGGGTCGGCGATGGCTTGCTGGCGCTGCTGGACCGGTGTGACCGCCAGCACCAGCAGGCCGGCCAGGGCAATGAGCTTGCTCGCCATGCTTCCTCCTCCCGTTCCCTCCCTTGCCACGAGCCGGCGGGCATGTCAACGCGGGGCTTGAAATGTGCCCGCCAGGTGTGAAAATAATGGAGTGCCAACCGAGCGATAAGGAGGCCACGATGCGCGGCCGCCCACTGCAGTCGTTGCTGCTATCGATTGTGATCCTGGTCCTGGGGGCCGGGTGCCAGCAGAAAGCCGCCAGCGATCCCTGCGCGGGGGTGTCCTGCTGCGGACATGGAACTTGCCAGGTAAGCGGCGGCCAGGCCAGTTGCCAGTGTGAGACAGGCTACAGCGCCACGGCCGATGGGTTGCATTGCCGTGCCGACAACGCCGGTCCCTGCCAGGACGAGGACTGTGACGGCCACGGCTGTTGCCAGGTAGTCCGGAACAAGCCCCGCTGCAGCTGTGATGCTGACTACATGGTCGATCCGGCCGATCCGCAAGGACTGGGTTGCGTGCCCCGGCGCTGTTTGCGCATGGGCGAGACCTGTAGCGATTCCTCGCAGTGTTGCGACAACGACTGCCTGAAGTATACGGGCCAGGACACCGGCTATTGCACCCGCCGCGATTGCCACGACGACGGCGACTGCCGCAACGAGTCCGCGGACGGCAAGGCCATGTGCTGCGTGGATGTGGGTGGAGAATACTTCATCTGCATGAAGTTGGGCAGCGGTTGCCGGTGCGGTGACCAGACGGGCACCTGCGGCCATTCTTGTTCCTGCCAGAACGACTCCGCCTGTGCCCCGGGGTTTTCCTGCCTGCGCTCGGGTGACGAGGATACCAGCGCGGTGTGCACCCGCCCCTGCGTGACCGATGCCGATTGTCGCGAATGCCGCGACGAACGCGACCCGGGGCTGGTATTTACCTGCCAGCCCATCTTCGGTGGCGATACCTATTGCCTGGCCGCCCAGCAGCCCACCTGCAACTGGAGCGGCGATTGCCAGGGCAACGATGTCTGCGTGGCCTATCCCTCGGCCGATGGCTTGTCGCTGGAAGGGCGTTGTAATCGTCTGGGTGGGCTGGAGCCCGGGGATACCTGCGACAGCGATGCCGATCCCAACAAGCTCCCCTTCGAGGATCGTTGCGCCGGTTTTTACTGCATGCGTGGTCGCTGTGCCGAGGTCTGCCAGCTGGACAGCGATTGCCCCGAGGGTATGTTCTGCGGCGCGGTGCGCTTCCGCATGGACCAGGCCGGCACCGTCACCGCCAGCATACCCATGTGCCAGGGTGGTACCTTCTGCCAGAGTGGTAGCGATTGTCCGGACGATCAGGTATGCATGGTCACCCAGATTTCCGATTACGAGCTGGTGGGCATGTGCGACTCCTTCGCCGGTGAACTGCCGGTGGGTGCCGAGTGCGACGACCAGGCCAATCCCCGGGATCTGCCTCCCGGCCAGGCCTGTGCCGGTTTCTACTGCCTGTTCGACCACTGTACCGAGGTGTGCTCCCAGGATAGCGATTGCGGCGGCAGCGGCGGACGCTGCTGCCTGGTCACCTTTGGCGGCATGGGGCCCACCGGCAACGATACCGCCACCATTCCCCTGTGCCGCTGGGTGGACGGCTCCGGCCAGTCCTGCCGGGGCAACAACGACTGCCCACCTCACGAGACCTGCCAGTACTGTGTCACCGGCAACGAGCAAGTGGCCAAGTTCTGCGTCACCGAGAACTGCGACCCGGACCAGGCCGGCAACTGCGCCTTGCCCGGCACCGAGGGTTGCGCCGACGCCGGGGGCCCTGATTGCTGGGGAGGATTGTGCCTGGTGGGACTGGGAGGATCGTTCTGCTCGGCGTTGTGCGAGGGCGATAGTGATTGCCCGGCGGGCATGACCTGTGGCCTGTTGGGGGTAACCGCCACCCAGACCACCGGTGCCTGCATGTAGGCACCAGGCTTACAATCCCTCGAACAACTCTGCCAGCGGCGTATTCAGCGACGAGGCGATGCGGTGTAGCGATGATACCGAGGCGGCCGACTCGGCCCTCTCTATCTGGCTGATCAGGCTGACCGACAGGCCGGTGCGCCGGGCCACCTGGCGCAGGGTGAGTGACCGCTCCTGGCGGCGCTCGCGCAGGCGCTGGCCGATAGTCTTGAGGATAGCATTGGCTTTGCGGGGAGTAATGCCCTTGCGAACCAGTGACTGCTTGATGGCCTGGCACAGGCGGGCGGGCGTGACCGGTTTGCACAGGTAATCGGCGGCACCGCTGTGCAGTGAGTGCACGGCGGCTTCCACGGAAGGCTGATTGGACAGCACCACCACTGCCAGGTCGGTATCACGCTGGCAGATCTCCTGCAGGCGGCTGTGGGCATCGTGACCGATAGTGTCGAGATCGGCGACCAGCACGTGATGGTGACGGCCGGCCAGCAACTTGTCGATTTGCCTGAAGGTGGTGGCCCGGTCCACCCGGAAGCCTTCCCGCTCCAGTTCGCCGCATGCCAGGCGTGCGAATTGCCCATCCTGGCAGCCCAGCAATACCCTGGCATGTTTATCCATGAATCCCCACCTTGCTCCCGCAAGCCCCTTGCCCACAGCTCCCTGATACTGCTATTCTGCTGCATGTGTGTCTGCTGATCAAGTATTTACTTGCCGGTTGCCGGCCCGACGGAAGCCGGTTCGGGGAGTAGAGGGTGGAAGCCAGGTTGGATAGAAAACGGCTGCTGTTCTGCGGCCGGCCGCTGCTCGGTCGTCTTCTCGAGGCACTGCTGGATTCGCTGTCAGTGTCCCTGGAAATCACCACTGACGGCGAATCACTGCAGGCCGCGGCCCGGCGCCGCAGGCCGGAACTGGTGTTGGTGCAGTTGCCGCCGGCCGGTCTCGACACCGACGGGCTGTGCGAGCGGCTGCAGCATCTGGACTGCCCGCGGATACTGCTGCAGGCCGAAGGAAACGAGCAGTCCATGTGCCCGGACATGGCTGTCCAGTGTGACTGCAGCATAGGCCTGCCGCTGGATGGAGTGCAACTGCTGCGCCGGGTCGACGAGTTGCTGGGGCTGGTGGGACGGCGTCGCTCGGTAAGGATACCGGCCAGCATGGCTATATCCTTCGAGGATTTCCGCGGCATCTTCATCGAACAGGCCCGGGACATCAGCGTCGGGGGCATGTTCATCGAGATGCAGCAGCCTCTCGAGGTGGGAACGCCGCTGCGACTGTCGTTCCAGTTGCCGGAGCCGATGGGTGGGCAGGTACTGGCCTGGGCCAAGGTTGTGCGCCGGGTGACCGCTGAGCAGGACCAGGTGCCGGGCATCGGTGTACGCTTCGTCTCCCTGGACCCGGTTCACCGGCGACGCCTGTTGCGCCTGGCCGAACAGATGCCGAGAAGCGAACCCGGAGATGACTGGGCGGCCCGCTTGGAGATGAACGCCTGGCCCCAGGCCCGCAAACCGGAAGACGAGTTGCTGGGAGCCTTCGACCGTGAGCTACGCATGTTGGAGGAACAACGCGGGCGGTTGGTAAAGCGGCTGCAACAACTGGAGACGCAACGGCTGTTGGCGGAAACCATCACCGGCGCGGATGCCCGGGTGGCTTCCCGGGCCTGCCTGGATGTGCTGCAGTCCCTGGGCGGGGTGGCCGCGGCGGCGGTCTACCGCCTGGCCGCGGAAGGTGATCCCGGCGAATGCCTGGCCGGGCTGCCGGACGGCAATTGGCCGGCGGGGGGACTGTCACTGCCGGGATGGCGACGGCGGCTGGAGGAGGGGAAGGTGACGGCTGCGATCCTGGAGACGGCAACCGGGCCGGAAGGGTTGCCACGGACGTTGGTGGCGGCACCGTTGCTGGCCGGCGAACGGCGGGTTGGGGTGGTGCTGAGCACTTGGTCACGGCAAGAGCCGCCCGGGGGGGATTTTCTGCAGCTGGTTGAACTCTGTGCCGGGCAGCTGGCCGGTACCTTCGGCCGGCCTACTGTACTCCCCGCATCTGGTTCTCGAATTCCTTGACGATGCCACGCACCTGGGGAGCGGCCTTGTGCCGAGGACAGAAACGCAGGAAGCGCTTGTAAAACTCGTAGCCCTTGTTCCTGTTGTTGGCCCAGATGTAGGCTGCGCCCATCTGGGCCAGGGCGTAGCAGTCCCGGGGATTGGCCTCCAGCACCCGTTCCAGCAGGCGGATGGCCTGGCGGGGCTTGCGGTTCTTTATCGCCGTTGTCACGTCCCGCTTGCTGATGCCGGTTCTCTTCCAGGCATCTCCCGAACGGCGCGGTTTCTCTCGGCGCTGGCTGACGGGGCGTACCGGGGCGCTGGCCACCCGGGCCGAGGATGCGCTTCGTAGTCTTTTCACCTGCCTGCCGAGACGTGCCGCCACCGGGTTGCCGGGATCGACATCGGTGACCTGCCGCAGGTGACGCTCGGCAACCGCCAGCAGGTCCTTCGACTTCATGGCCAGGCGGGCCTTGTTCAGGTGATAGGTAATCACCTTGCGTTTCACCTCGGTGCGCAGCGATGTTACCTCGCTGGCGAACGGGCTCTCCGGCGAGATCTGGGCGAACAGTTTCCAGGCATCATCCCAGTGCTGTTCGTCCATGGCCTGGCGTGCCTGGTTGAGCAGCTGGGAGTCCTTCTCGGAAGCCTTGACCTTTTCCAGCATGGTCTGTACGCCCGGGTAATGCGGATCCGCCTGGAGTGCCGCCTGCAGGGTCACCCGGGCGGCCGTGTAGTCTCCCTGCTTGAACTTGGCCAGGCCTTCCTTGTACAGCCTGGCGGCCGGGTTCTCCTGGGGCTTGTTGGTGTTGGCGGTGACGGCGGATGTCTTGGCCGGTGTCGTGGTGGCGCCGCTCTCCTGACCACCGCGGAAAAAGACGAGGTAGCTTCCTCCCAGCAGCAGCAACACCACTCCGGCCAACACGGGTACCAGGGGAAACTTTTTCCGCGGCAGCATCAAAGGCGCTTCCAGCACCGTTTGTTGCGTGTCCTGGGCCGCCACGGCAGCCGGCTGGGGAGCGGTGTCCGGCAGTTCCTCGCCGGCCGGCACGAACCGCAGCTTGACATGGCCGAGCTCGATGATGTCGCCGTTGCGCAGGTCTACCCGGGCGTATTCCTCACCGTTGACCAGCACCCCGTTGGCGCTGTCCATGTCGATGACACGGTAGACGCCGGCATCGAAGACGATCTTGGCATGCTGGGCGGAGATGGAACGGTGGGGAACCACGATGTCGTTTTCCTCGGTACGACCGATGGTCATCTCCGTGCGCGCGAGTTGGAAGCGTTGGCCGGCCAGCTCGGTGGTGGTGGTCACCAGGCAGGCCACCTGGTCCGCGGGAATTTCGCGGGCCCGGGCCACCTCGGGGCCTTCTTTCTTGTCCACCGGCAAGCGCAGCACCGCTGTAGCACCATCGCTCTGGGTGGGCAGGGAAGGGGGAGACGACGAGGGTACCGGTGGTGGCTTGACCTCGGGTTGTTCCTGGGTTTGTTGCAGGGCCAGGTGGTAGTCGCCGATCTCCACCAGGTCTCCCTCGCGGATGGTGGTACGGGTAGCGATGCGGTCGCCGTTGACCTTGACTCCGTTGTAGCTGTCCAGATCTTCAATGAAGAAGGAACCATTGGACCGTATCAGACGGGCGTGGTGGCGCGAGACGTTGCGCTCGGTCAGGCGAATGGTGTTGCCTTCCTTGCGGCCGATGGTGATCTCGTCCTTGACCAGCGGAACAACCGTGGTGTGTCCTTCGTCATCCTCGATGATCAGCTTGAACACCACACGCCTCCGAAAAATCGCTTCGCTCCGAACAGGATGCGTCTACAAAACACCTATCACGGTTACCGCCGTCGTTCAAGAATATCTACCACTTTTCCTTACCCCGGAGATCCAGCGGTTGCTGCAGGTTTATTCCGGTAATCGGCCACTTGCGGTATGCCGATATCCGCTTCAGAAACTGCGCCAGGGGTTCGTCCACGACGCGCCCGAACAGGTTCCTGGCGGCGTGGCGCAACACCGGACCGCGGGCGGAGCCCACTACCAGACCCAGGTGGGTAACCCGGATGGGCATGTCCGCTCGATCGGCACGCACCACCAACAGGATGCTGCCACGGGGGATGCTGGCCACCAGTTTCCGGGCCTGTGGCAGGGGAATTACCGGCAGGCTGAACACGCCCCGGGGCACCTGGTCGTCGTTCAGCAGTGGCCAGGGTTTGCCGGGTGGGCGGGCGTGCCAGACTTCCGGGCCCAGTCGCTTGCGCGCCTCGACGACGACGCTTCCACCCACCTGCCTGGTGATATCGCGCAGGAAGCCGGCCCGCTGGTTGCCGGGTACCCACTGGGCCATGGGGAAGTGCTTGCGGGCCAGGTAGTCCACCCGGCCGTCGGTATAGCGAATTCGCTGCAGCCATTTTCTCGCCTGTGACAGATCGACGCTCAGGGCCAGGGCCAGGGTCTGTTCCACCAGGGTGGTGCAGTCAACGGCATCGAGGCGGAAGGTAGGGTCGGGGTCGGGACTGGTCCCGGGACCCTCACCGAGGGGAGAGACCTGCCAGGGCACTCCCCGGAAAAGCGCGCTTATGGCCTCGATACGACCGGGGAAATCGAGGCGGCGGTCACGCAACACCTTCTGCAGTTGTGCTGCATCGACCCGGTGTGTGGTGGTCTGCCCGTCCTGGTCTGCACCGGGGGAGCATACCGGGTTGAGCAACAGCGGTAGTGCCACCAGGAGAGTCTCCAGCATCACCTTTCCAGTATAACCCCCGGAGGCCCGTTCATTCCAGGAATTTCAGCAGGTTAGATGCGGCCGAGATCTCCCTCTTCGAGGTATCCCTCGACCCCGTTCGACAGGCGCACCCGCACGAAGCCACCGGAGTCGGCCAGCAGGCGGACCTTCAGGCCCTCGTGCACCTCCACCAGCACCTTGGCATGCCGGTCCGGTCCCTCGCGCAGTTGCACCACCGGTTGTATCACCACCGCGTGATGTACCTTGCGGTGCAGGTAGAGGCGGCCGGCGAACAGCAGGCCGGCGAGCAACACCAGGGTGAGCAAGGGCACGTTGAGCCAGAACAGCAGGCGTCGTGCCGACTCCCGCTTGCTCAGCCGGCGCCACAGCGCCACCAGAAAGGCCAGGGAATACAGCAGCAGAAAGACCCAGGTCAGTGTGTCCAGGGAAAAACGGCGCACGAAACCGTGCCAGGGAGGTTCTCCCACCGCTCCCCCGGCAGGCATCACCAGCTTGTCGATCAGCGACTTGCGCACCAGGCGCAGGTTGAACTCGGCGGCCTGGTCACCGGGGGCGAGCTTCAAGGTCCTTTCGTAGAAAAGGACGGCCAGCCCCTTTCGTCCCAGGCGGAAATAGGCGTTGGCCAGGTTGTAGTAGAGGTCGGGGTTGCGTACTCCGGCATCCACCAGGCGGCGATAGTTGTCTACCGCCCGCTGGTAGTCGCCGTCCAGGTAAGCCTGGTTGCCGGCGGTAAAATGTTGCCGCAGGGAAGAGCTCACCGTGTCGGCCCGGGCCAGGCCGGCGGCCAGGCAGGCAACCTGCAGGGCCAGTAGCAGGGAGCGCTTCATGGCCTCACCTCTGTGCCTGGCCGGGTTCGTTCGATGGTCTTGAACAATTTGCGGGCCCGGGCCAATGATTGCTGCATTTGCTCACCCCGCGAGCTGGCCGGTGAGAATCGCCCGAAATCGCAATTCTCCACCTCGGTTCGCCAGGCCTCGACCAGCTGTTCGGCAAAACCTTCCTCCTCGAGTTGCCGGGCCGCCTCGTTTAAGGGCAACCCGTGCAGCGGCTGGCTGCAGCGGGCCTCGAATCCCCGGACCAGGGCCGCCTTCAGTTCCGCATAGAAATCGGCGGCCTGGCCGGCGGCTGCCAGGCGCGCCGCTTTTCTCAGGTGCCGGCGGCTGAGCAGCCAGGCCTGGCGCATGCGGTTGCGGGTGGTGTCTGCCTGCCCGCGGGCCCGCAGGGCCAGACCCAGCACTACCAGCAGATACAGCCCCGGGGGCAGGGCTACCAGGGGCCAGAAGAAAGGTCGATCCACCAATGCCATTCCCCGCACCGAAAGCTCGCTTTCGAAGCGGATGGGCTTGAAGGAACCCGCCACCAGGTTGACCTCGTGGGAGACCAGGGGGCTGCCACCGTCGGTTCCTTCCTGGCTGGCCGCCACCTGCAGGGTGATGGGCTCGGTGCTGAGGGTGCGATAGCTGCCCCGGCTGGGATCGTAGTAGCTGAAAGTAAGTGCCGGCAGGGTCAGCTGGCCCGAGGTCAGCGGAACCAGGATGGTTTCCACCTGCTTGCTGCCCCGCACCAGGGCGCCGCGTTTGGATACTTCCACCTTGCTGGTGGAATCGAAGATGCGGAACTTTCCCAGCCGGGGCATGGCCGGGGGACGAATGCGTTGGATGGCCCCGGTGCCGCGAATGGTGAGGGTGAAGGTGATTGGCTGGTTGAGGGCGACCCGGGTGGCGTCCACCGCTGCGGCCATGGAGAACTGGCCCACGTTGGCGGGATGAAAGTCGCGGGGCCGGTCCTGGCCGGGCAGAGGCATGATGGTGAGGCGGCGGGGGCGGGTACGCAGGTGCATGGTCTGCGCGGGGTAGAATGGTGAAGTGGAGGTGTCCACGTCCACTTCCACTGCTCCCATTTCCAACTCCCCCGAGCGCAGGGGGAACAGGGCCCGGCGGTCGATTACCTTGGTGTGATACAGGCGCCCGTTGATCTGCTGTTGCTCGGTGACGGCCTTGGAGACATCGCGATCCACCACGAAGAAGTCATTCAGACCCGGCCAGCGGATGGAGACCACGCGGGCCCCGACACGCGAGTAGATTCGCAGGGTGGCGGTGAGTTGCTGTCCTTCGACGGCCAGGTCCGGCTTGAGTGTCAGGCGCACGAAAATGTCGTCGGGGCCGATTCGCCGCCGGGGGAACATGTCCGGCGAATGGAACAGGTCATTCCAGTCGTCATCCAACCAGGAGGGAAAGCGCCGCTGCAAGGGTGACTGCGGCGCGCCCCGGCGCCGTCCGGAACTCTTCACCACCAGGATGTCTATGGGACGACTGCGCCAGCTTTTGCCGCCCAGCTTGAGGACCGCGGCCCCGATGCGGGTCTTGCCGGTGCGGGTGGGCTTGAGGACGTAGTGAAAGTTGACCATGCGGGTGAACTGTTGGGTGCCGCCGGAGAAGCTGAAGGAGGTGCTCTCCGAGGTGGAGGTGCCGACGATCTCCAGGGTGCCGGTGCCGGGGGGGACGATGTTGCTGGCGGATATCTGGGCATCACCGGTGACGGTCAGGGTGAGGGTCACCGTCTCGTCGAGGGCCACCTCGGTGCGGTCGACCGCGGCCGAGAAGCGAATCTGGCCGCTGGCCGACCCGCTGGCGGGAGTGCCGCCCACCAGCAGCAACAGCGGCAAGAGCAGGTGTTCCAGGCGCCCGCTCATGGTTCACCAGTCCTTGTCCGTCTGCCGCCGGTTGTACTTGGGCAGGGAGTAGCGGAACAGCTGGAAGGGCTTCTCGTTGTCGCGCGCCGCCTCCAGTAGCGACTGGACCTGCTGGGCAGACAGGTGGCGGGGATTGCCCTGGTCGTCTCCCTCCGGGGGCTGCCCGGAAGACTGTTGCTGCTGTTGCCCGTCCTGCTGCTGTTGCCGATCTTGCTGCTGCTGATCTTGTTGCTGTTGTTGCTGCTGGTCCTGCTGCTGTTGATCTTGTTGCTGTTGTTGCTGCTGGTCCTGCTGCTGTTGATCTTGTTGCTGTTGTTGCTGCTGGTCCTGCTGCTGCTGATCTTGTTGCTGTTGCTGATCCCGCTCGTTGTTGTCCTGGTTCCCCTTGTCCTTGTTCTTGTCCTTGTCCTTGTCCTTGTCTTTGTCCTTGTCCTTGTCTTTATTCTTGTCCTTGTCTTTATTCTTGTCCTTGTCTTTATTCTTGTCCTTGTTCTTCTTATCTTGCTGCTTCTGCTTCTCCAGGGCTCGCAGGGCCAGCTCCAGGTTTATGCGGGCCTCGTCGAACTCGGGGTCGAGTTCCAGGGCTCGCCGGTAATAGGCTATGGCATCCCGGTAGGCCTTTTCATGGAGGAAGGTGTTGCCGATGTTGAACAGGTTGCGTTTCTTGAGATCGACATCCGGCAACCCCATGGCCCGCAGGTAGGCCTCGCGGGCTTCTTTCATGCGGCCCAGCTTGAACAGGGCATTTCCCCGGTTGAAGTGAATGCGCGGTTCTCCGCTGAGGTGTTGCTCGGCCCGCTCGTAGGCTTCGAGGGCCTCCTGGTAGTGCTGGCCCGCATAGGCCTGGTTGCCCCGTTCGACGGTCTTTTCCCGGCGCTCGAACAGACCGGCAGCCCGGCCGGGAAGGGCCACCAGCAGGCACGGCAACAGCAGCAGCAACCTCATGCTTCCTCCTGGTGTTTCACTTCCCGGCGAGCCGGGATGCTGGTGGCCGCCACCAGCAGCAGCAGGGCCAGGAAGACGAACATCTGGAAGCGGTCTTCGTACACGGATTCCAGGCGAGACTCGTAGTCCGCCTTCTGCATGTGTTCCAGCCTATCATAGATGGCCTCGAAACCAAGGTCGCCGGCAACCGAGTGTATGTACAATCCACCACCGGCATCGGCCAGTACGCGCAAGGTCTTTTCCTGCAGGCGGGTCATTACCGTCCTGTCGTGGTAGCGCAGGTAGCTGCCGTCGTCCTGGGGGATGAGTTCGCCGATCTGGGTGCCCACCCCGATGCTGTGCACCACCACGCCCAGCTGCTTGAGCCGGTCCAGTTCTTCCCGCCAGTCGCTGTCATGATCTTCCCCGTCGGAGATCACTACCAGTACCCGGGAACGGGAACCACCCTTGGCGCCGCTGAACAACTGCCGGGACACCTGCAGGGCGGCGGCGAAGTTGGTGCCGCCCTGGGGCATGGTTCCCACCTCCATGGCTCGCAGGAACAGCTTGGCGGCCGAGTAGTCCGAGGTCAACGGGCACTGCACGAAGGCGGTACCGGCGAAGGCCACCAGGCCGATGCGATCGCCGCGCAGGCGATCGATGAGGCCGCTGACCTCCAGCTTGGCCCGTTGCAGGCGATTGCCGGTGCGCCGGGCCGACACGTCGCGGGCCAGCATGGAACGGGAAAGATCCAGCGCCACCACCACGTCCACTCCGCGCCGCTTGACCAGGCGGGTGTAAGTGCCAAACTGGGGGCGGGCCAGGGCCAGCACCAGGGCGGTGACGGCCAGCACCAGCAGTACCAGGCGCACGATTTCTCGTTCCCCGGAGAACTCGGGGGCCAGCCGGGAAAACAGGCGCTGGTCGGCCAGCTGACGGGCCTGGTGCAGGCGACGCCACAGGGCCACGGCACCGCCGGCCGCTACCAGCGGTACCACCAGCAACCAGTAGAAGTATTCCGGGGACGCGAAACGCACCGGCCGGCCTCCTAGGGAAAAGTCCTGAACCTGGTCCAGCGCAACGCCAGCTCCAGCAGCAGCAGCAACAGCGCCGGCAGCAGCAGCAACTGGAACATCTCCGCCCGCCGGGTGAAGCGGCCCGGATCCATCAGGCGGGTCTTTTCCATGTGATCGAGTATGTCTTGCAAATCACGCTCCAGGGCCCGCTTGTCCACCGCCCGGTAGAACTTGCCCCTGGTTCGACGGGCGATCTGCTGTAGAAGTTGCGGGTTGGTGCGTATTTCCACGTACTGGTACTGGGTCTGGCCGAAGACGTTCTTGCCCACCGGGAAGGGCACCTTGCCGCCCCTGCCCACCATGATGGGAAAGATGTTGATGCTCTTGCCGGCGGCAATGTCGGCGGCCTGCAGGGGGGCCACCTGGCTGGCATTGTCGTCGCCGTCGGTGAGCAGCACGATGGCCTTGCTCTTGGCCTCCGAGTGCAGCAGCCGGTTTATCGACACCATGATGGCGTCGCCGATGGCGGTGCCATCCGTGATTACCCCGGTGCGGATGGTGCGCAGCACGTTCTGGAGCACGGAGTAGTCCAGGGTGAGCGGGCACTGGGTGAAGGCCTCGGCGGCGAAGACCACCAGCGCCAGCCGGTCCTGGCGGCGCTGGCGGATGAAGTCAGCGATGACCTGCTTGGCACCATGGATGCGGCTGAGTCGCTCCGTGGGCTGCTGCCGGGGGGCGAAGTCGACCGCGTTCATGGAGGTGGAGACGTCCAGGGTGATGACGATGTCCATGCCCTCGGCGAAGATGTCGGCCTCGGTGGTGGCCACCTGGGGCCGGGCCAGGGCCACCAGCAGCGCCGCCACCACCAGCAGGCGCAGCAGGGGCACCAGGTGCCGCCAGGGGCCGGGCCGGCCCCGCTCCGCCGCCAGCAGCCCCTGCACCGTGGAGAACCTCAGCACCGCCTGCTGGCGCGGGCGCAGGGCCAGCGCGGCGGCGGCGTTGAGCACCGCCGCCAGCAGCAAGCCCAATCCCCAGGCAAACAGCTCCCGGGGTATGCCGGCCAGGCCCAGCAGGGGGGCGAAGCAGAAGAACAACCCCAGAGAGACCAGCACCAGCTCGATGACCAGGGCCAGGCGCAGGGTGCGCCGCACCGCCGGGGGATCGGCCAGGCTGACGGCCGGCGGCCGTCGCGGCCACCTCCACAGTGCGGCCACTACCAGCAGCAGCACTCCGCCCAGCAACCAGGCCCAGGGGGAAGCGAACTCGAAGTCGATGGTGTGGATCATTGCCGTTCCCCCTCGGCCGGGTTCACCGTGGTGGCGGCGATTATCTGCAGGGTGCCGTCTACCGCCCGGGAACACATCTCGTCATCGGGCCGGGCCCGGGCGAACTTGACCAGGTCGGCTTCCTCGAGCAGCCGGCGCAGCAGCCCCAAGTCCAGCCCCGGGGTGGGACGATCACGCAGCCATTCCAGCAACTCGCGACTGGTGAGATCGAGGGCGAAGAACCCGAAGCGGTTGCCCAGGTACTCGCGCAGGGTGTCGGAAAGACGGTCGAAGTACTCCTGGTAGCGGCCCTGCTTGACCAGTTCCTGCTTCAGGATCTCCGCGATCTGGCGCCGGGCGATTTCCTCGGCTCCCAGCTCGGGGGGAAGTGGCTCCAGGGGAGCAGTGGCCGCCGGCGGCCCGGGCCGGTGCCACCACAGGGCCGCGGCCAGCAACAACCAGCACAGGGCCAGGGCCGCGACGGCCAGCGGCCGGTAGTCTTCCACCAGTACCGCCACCGGTCCGGCCACGTCACGGGGAGTGGGGTTTTCCACCCCCGCCAGCACGCTGACCACCTCTATCTGGGTGGCCGGTACTTCCAGGGTGTCGCCGCGGCCATCCGCGGCCTCGAGCGTGAAGCCGGGTATGCTCACTTGCCCCAGCCGCTCGTAGATGGCCAGGCGCAGGCGGAACACCTCAAAGGCGCGCCCCTGGCGTTCTTCAACCTGCTGCCGGCTGTCGAGCACGGTTCCGGGAGCGAGATCCAGCCGGTCCGGCAGGCGCCAGGTGCCCGCCTGGCCGGCCACGCTGACGGTCAGCTCGAACGGCTGACCCAGCTTTACCCGGGAGGGTTGTACTTCCACCGCCACCGCGGCGGTGGCCGAGGTGTCCCGGCCGGGGTCGGCCTGCTTGCCGGTTGCGCCTCCGTCGGTGGCGGGGACGGCGGCAACGGGCACGGCCGCCAGCAGGATCAACCACGCTGCCAGCCGGGGCGTCATCTTCTGCTGGCCCTCCGCTGGAAGAACAATACCAGGGGGCGCAGGTAGTCCTGGTTGGTGTACAGATCGATGCTGTCCAGGCGCAGCTGCCTGAACAACCTGGTGTGGCGTTGCCGCTGTTCGGCGAACCAGTCAGACAGTTGCCGGCGAGCGGCCGGGCGGGTGGTGTCGAACAGCACCGTGCGCCCGCTCTCGGCATCCTGGAAGGAAACCAACCCCAGGCCGGGCAGGGATTCCTCCAGGGGATCGATGAGCCGGATGCACACCAGGTCGTGGCGGCGGTTGGCCACCTTCAGGGCGGTGGCGAATCCCTCGGCCAGGAAGTCGCTCAACAGGAAGGCCACGCTCTTGCGCCGGCTCACCCGGGAAAGAAATTGCAGGGCCCCGGCGATGTCGGTGCCTCGCGAACGCGGCCGGTGGGAAAGCACCTCGCTGATGACCCGCAGCACGTGCTTGCGTCCCTTCTTGGGGGGAACGAACTTCTCCACCTGGTCGCTGAAAATAATCAGCCCCACCCGGTCGTTGTTCTTGATGGCCGAGTAGGCCAGCAGGCCGCTCAACTCGGCGGCCAACTCGTTTTTCATGCGCCCGCGGCTGCCGAAGGCCTGGGAGCCGGAGGCGTCCACCAGCAACATGACCGTCAGCTCGCGTTCCTCGATGAATTGCTTGACGAACAGGTCGTTCATGCGCGCGGTGACGTTCCAGTCGATGACGCGGATGTCGTCACCCGGCTGGTAGGGTCGCACCTCGTCGAATACCATGCCCCGGCCCTTGAACACCGAGTGATACTGCCCGGCCAGGACGTCTTCCACGGCCCGGCGGGTGGTGATCTCGATGCGGCGGATACGCCTGATCAGCTCGGCGGTGAGCATGGCGGATGACCTGCCGGTGAATCAGGGCGAGGGAAGTTGCTCGAAGATGCGGCGGATGATCTTGGCGGAGTCCACCTCCTCGGCTTCCGCCTCGTAGGTGGGAATGATGCGGTGGCGCAGCACGTCCGGGGCCACCGCCTTGATGTCCTCGGGAGTGACGTAGCCGCGGTGGCGCAGGAAGGCGTGGGCCCGGGCGGCCAGGTTGAGGAAGATGGAGGCGCGGGGACTGGCCCCGTACTCGATGAAGTCCTTCAGGTCCTCCAGGTGGTACTCCACCGGCCGGCGGGTGGCGAAGACGATGTCCAGGATGTACTCGTCGATCAGCTTGTCGACGTAGATCTCGTGAAGCAGTTGCCGGGCCCGGGCGATCTCCTCCAGCGACACCGCCACCCGGGCCGCCGGTGGCTCGCTGGCGGTCATGCGCTGCATGATGGCACGTTCCTCTTCCTTGTCCGGGTAGTCGACCAGCACCTTGAGCATGAAACGATCCACCTGGGCCTCGGGCAGGGGATAGGTGCCTTCCTGCTCGATGGGGTTCTGGGTGGCCAGCACCAGGAAGGGCTGCGGCAGCGGGTGGGTCCGGTCGCCGATGGTTACCTGGCGCTCCTGCATGCACTCCAGCAGTGCCGACTGCACCTTGGCCGGGGCCCGGTTGATCTCGTCTGCCAGGACGAAGTTGGCGAACACCGGGCCCAGCTTGGGAGTGAACTCGCCCGTCTTCTGGTTGTAGATCATGGTGCCCACGAGGTCGGCGGGCAGCAGGTCGGGGGTGAACTGGATGCGCTGGAAACGGGCCTCGATGCAGTCGGCCACGGTCTTGATGGTGAGCGTCTTGGCCAGGCCGGGAACTCCCTCGAGCAGCACGTGGCCGTTGCACAGCAGGCCGATGAGGATTCTTTCCACCATGTGGCGCTGGCCCACGATTACCTGGCCCACCTCGCCGACGAGGCGATCGACGAAGGCGCTTTCCCGCTCGATTTTCTCGTTGATGAGACGGATATTGTCGTCCATGGCTCCTCCTGGTCTGCGTGGCATACCACGGCTGTGGACAGAAGCACAACCGTCAGCGAGCCGCCGATATTCCCGTTGCAGACCGGGCGGTTGTCCGCCCGCGGGGAAGAGGGGCTGCCGGGGACGGCGCCGGGATCTTGTTCGCACGCCACCCCTAGATCCGTGCTATAATATCTTCCATCCGCACGGGGTGGCAGGGCAGGGCGGTGGCCGGGGCGAGCAGGCTGCGGGAGGAAAG
>QMME01000047.1 GCA_003647095.1 Deltaproteobacteria bacterium | reverse complement strand
GACGTGGTGGTGGGCTCGAGAATGCTGACCGGTGGAGGATACCGGCCGAGCACGAGCAGGCGACTGGGGATGGAGTTGTTCTCGATCCTGGGATGGCTGTTGTGCGGCAGGCGTTTCACCGATCCCACCAGCGGTTTCATGGCCCTTGATGCCCGGGCGGTTCGCTTCCTGGCGGAGCGAATGCCTGACGACTACCCGGACGTAAACGTGCTGGTGCAGCTGGTCAGGGCTGGATTCTCGATAGTGGAGGTCCCGGTGGAGATGCAGCCCCGACGGTCCGGGCAGTCCATGACCAGTGGCTTCGGGGCCCTGCGTTACGTGTCCAGGATGCTGTACTATCTGGGACAGCTCCACCTGGAGGGAAACTCGCAGCGGCTCCCGGCGGCACCTCTCGGGGAACCGCTTGCAGAAAGGCAGGTGCCACCCCGGCGCGTCTTGTTGGCCAATCCTCCCACCGGTCTGTTCATTCGGGAGGACAGGTGCCAGACACCGGTGGAGGGTATCAGTGCGACCCTGCGTTTTCCCATCGATCTGGCTTACATGGCGGCTTCGGCCCGCGACCTGGGCTGCCGGGCATATATCAAGGATTATCCGGCCGAGGGTCTGGGCGGGGATGCCTTCGAAACTGATCTGCGACAACTGGAGCCGCAGTGCTTGATCGTCAGTACCACCAGTCCCACCCTGGAGAAAGACCTCCAGTACTGTCGATTGGCCAAGCAAGCTCGGCCGGAGATCACAACCGTTATCAAGGGTGCACAGGTAGCCCGTCAGGCGGAAGCGATTCTAAGGGAAACTCCCTGGATAGACGTGGTGTTGCGTGATGGTTACGAGGTGAGTGCCGGCCAGGTGGCAGCCGGAGTTCCCCTGGATGAGGTGAAGGGAATCTCCTTCCGCCGCTCCGGGCGGATCGTGGAAAACGAGTCTTTGCCCCCCCTGTTACCGGACGATTTACCTTTTCCGGCCCGGGAACTCACCCGTAACGAATTGTATCTTCGTCCTGATACCGGGACACCGCAGACCACCATCCAGGCAGCCTGGGGTTGTCCCTTCTCTTGCATCTACTGCCTGGCACCGATTGTCTCCGGAAAGAAACTGCTGACCCGCTCTCCGGCCAGCGTGGTGGAAGAAGTGCGCGAATGTGTGGAAGTTCACGGTATTCGTGAGTTTTATTTCCGGGCGGATACCTTTACCCTGAATCGCGACTGGGTCATGAGGCTTTGCCGGGCGATAGAGGAAAGCGGGCTGAAGATAAGCTGGGGGTGCAACAGTCGAGTAGACACCGTTGACCTGCCGCTGTTGCAGGCCATGCACCGGGCAGGTTGTTGGATCGTCGGCTTCGGTGTGGAATCCGGCAGCGACGAGATGCTGCGCCGGATAGGGAAGGGAACCACGGTCGCTCAGGCACGCCGGGCGATTGAACTGTGTCGCCAGGCGGGAATGAAGGCCTATGCGTTCTTCATGATCGGTTTTCCCTGGGAGACGGATTACACCGCCGCTCAAACTCTGAGGTTGATCAAGACCATTGGTGCCGACTTTATCGAAATAAGCATACCCGTGCCCTTCCCGGGCACGAAGCTGGCGGAGCTGGTTGAAGAAAGCGGATTACGGGAAGCTGAGCTGTTGGATCATCATCACGCCCGCCCGGTCTTCCATCCTTACCGCATGAGCAGGAGCAGGGTCATGGCCCTGTGGAAGAAGGGATATCTGGGATTCTATTCCCGGCCTTCCCAGGTAATTCGTATCCTCCGGGGAATGGATTCACCGAGGCATTTAGGTAACTACCTGCGTCGAGGCGGTTCTTTCTTCCTGCGCATTCCCAGGTTGAAGCTGTAGCATCATCGATTCGAAACACCGAGCGGAGGCAGGGGGGGCAATACCTGGCAGGGCTTGTTGTCTGCCGGCGAAATGCTATAGCATCTGCTCACCGGTGAGGAGAATGCCGTGTCAGGGCAAAAGCAAGACTACCAACTGGTTCACAATCTCATTCCCTTCATGGAGAAGTTCATCCAGGCGGAGAGCCCGTACCTGGTTGAGGAAATCAGGTTGGTACGGGACGGTTCCATGTTGTTCCGCCTGCGCAGCGGCAAGTCTCTTCTGCGCTTGAAATGGATGGAGACAGCGGCCAGCGGGCAGGTGCTGGCCGCGTTCGGCGGGGGAGTGATCGTTTGTGCCGGTAAGCCCGGCCTTGGCGAGCAGAGATTGCGCCAGCTGCGCCGGGCCGCCGTTCATGTGGCCAATCGCCTGGAACGCCTGTTGCGGGGCCGGCCACCGCACCTGCTCGAGTGGAGGAACCGCAACCCCCAGAAGATTGCCTGGAACCGGAGATTGTTCAACAACCTGTGTCCGGGTATGCTGGTCAAGGGGCAGACCCGCTACTTCGACTACCGGGTTGCCGACATCAACGAATACAGCGGCCACCTGAATGTGGTATTTCAGAGCCGGAAGGCCTCGGTCACCGTGACGCTGTCACTGAGCAAGAAGGGGGACGGCAGGCGCAAGCCGTTGATTACCTGGGGCCAGGTGGGGATGTTCGTCACCAGGGACGAACGCGATTCGCGGTTGAGGCGCTTGCTGGAGCACCAGGTGGAGGAGTTCATGGGATACCTGTTGTCCCGGAACCTGCCGCCGGAATTCAGCCTCGTATTCGACTTCGGCGATCCTCCCGTTGACTACCTGCCCGATGATTGGAAAGTCGACTTCCTGGTTACCAGGCGACTCGACGACAGCAGCTTCTTCGAGATGTTACTGGCCAGTTCGAAGGAGATTGCCGTGGTGACTTCCTGTGACCGGGAGTGCTTCAACCTGTTTTCCCTGGTGGCCTCCCAGAAGGAAGACTGGACGGTGTCTTCCCCCTGGCCCGTGCGCCCTCGGCCGGACTATCTCAATCACAGTTATTACGTGGGTTTCAACGCGCAGGAAGTGATCATCGGCAGCAACCGGGCGGAACGATGCCTGGAGGCGTTGGTTGCATCCAGGACACCACCCGAACTGATAGTGTACATGGATTCCTGCCTGCACCGCATTGTCGGCGTGGATTCGCGTTCCTTCCTGGAGAGGCTGCAGGAAAAAAGCAGGGTGCCCATCGTCTACTATGACATCAGGACCAGCCAGCACCCTTACCTGCAGCAGCTGAAGGATTTCTGGCGTTCTCTTTTCCAGCAGCTGGACGAATCGACATCGACGAGCGATCCTGCCGGGGTGGTTCTGCTGGGCGTGGGTACTCCCGAGTGGCTCGGCCTGGATGATGTCTGCCAGCGGCTGGGCTGGCGGGTCCTGGGCCACGTATTCCCTTCACTGGATAGCGCTGCCGTCAGAAATATCTCCCGATCATCTGTTCTTGTTGCCAACTGCTGGGAGTATGTTCGCGTCATCTTCTCCGACATGGTGAAGGACCTCTCGCAACCATTGCTCTCGTTGCCGATTCCCTATGGCATCGAGGGAACATCGCAATGGCTGGAGAAGATACACAGTCGGTTGCTGGGTGAACCGCCACCCCTGGAGGGAATTGATGAGATACAATCGGCCGGGGAGAGCTTCAACCGTATTCGAGGCGACATTGCCGGAAGGAGCGTTGGCTTGTTTTCCAGGTGGCCGGGTGCCGACATACGCCTTTCCCCGCGTATCCGTTTTGGTGTCCCCCTGGTCGATTTCTTTCACGAACTCGGCCTGAGGATCTGCCTCCACCTGTACCTGGCATCTGAAGAAGGTGAACCCGCAGTCGAGGATGTGGCTGCTCGCGTCGGCTTGAAGCTCGACGCCGGAGACGAGGTGGTATTTTTCCGCTCCTCCTCCCAGCTTGATGAGTTACTCCTAAGGGGAGAGTTCGATCTGGTATTCACGGAGATGCTTCGCGATCGCCGGATCTCCCGGGCAGGAAAGATTCCATTGTCCGTGAAGCAGCTTCACCCCGGGTACACGGGAGCGGTCAGGACCGCTCGTTTCATCCAGGGGTTGCTGGCCTCCGGGTTCTACCGGCGTTACCGTGGGATGCCAGTTGCTCACGGGGAGCGCTTACCGCCAAGAGGAGGAAACTAGGCCCATGCCAGGTGAAAAGCCAGTCCCCGAGGAGTTTGAAATTCCCTACCACTTGGCCAATCCCTACCTGGACGGGGCCTACCTGCTGGTGAACGCCGTGCCTGACACCTGGCTGGTGTACAATGCCCACGACTGCGGATACTACAAGGCGGAGAAGATAGCCGGTAATCACGATCTGTTCTCCGATCTCCTGGACTGGAAGGGTGCCAACAGGATAGTACGCACCAATCTCGACATGGCGGAGTACGTACTGGGGAGCGATGATCGTCTCAGCAAGAAGTTGCTTCAGGTGGTGGCCAGGCATCGACCGGCGTCGATCGTCGTGGCCAACAGCAACCCGGTCGTGGTTTGTGGACACGACACAGCGGCGGTAATTCGGGACCTGTCCGCGAGTACCGGTGTGCCCATGATTGCCCTGCCGGGCCACAAGACGGAGCAGGATCATGTCACCGGCTACTACGATGCCCTGCGTGGTGTGCTGGAGTTGTTGAGGCCGAGGGGAAAGAGGCGCCGCCGGAAAGGGCCCGTGGTCTGGATCGTCGGCTACCTGTTCGGGCGGCGGGAGGGGGACGACCTGGGCAACGTAGTGGAATTGCGGAGGTTGCTGCGAGGAATCGGTGCCAGGGTGGTCGAGGTGATTCCCGACGGTTCTCCCCTGCGGCATCTGCGCCGGTTGGCGCCACCGGACCTGGTGGTCGATCTGTCCGCCGGGGAGTGTGGTGCCGTCGAACTCGCGGAATGCTGGGATGCGGGTTACCTGAGCACCGATTTGCCGCTGGGGATAGACGCCAGTGAGCGGTGGCTACGCGGCATCGCCGCCAGGCTGGGACTGCAGCAACCCGCCGAGGAGTTCATCGCCCGTGAGTTGGCCGAGTTGCTGGAACAGTTGGAGTGGATCACACCACGCTTCTTTGCCGGTCGGAGTACCGTTGTGGTTGCCGACCGCTTGCTGTTGCATCCCCTGGGGAAGTTCCTGGAGGAACTCGGCTTCCTGGTCACGGCGGTCGGGTGCAGTTCCGGCCCAGGTTCCGGCAGCTCAAACCGCGGCGAAACCGCGGGGGGGTGGGCGAACCTTCCCGAGAGAATCGGCGAGGTACGTCTTTTCCTGAAACGGGCCCACGCTTCGGGGGAACTCGATGTCCTGGTTGCAAACAGCATCATCTGTCAGCTGGTGGGAGATCTTCCTCTGGTTTTCCTGGAACTGGGCTACCCCGCCAACTACTTCCACTGCCTGCGTCACTCTCCCTACCTGGGTTTCCAGGGAGTAAGGGTTCTGGTGGAGCGCCTGGTGAACGGTTTCGGCTCGCTGTCGCTCACCTGGGCCAGGACGGGGATGGAGGCCGAGAAATGACGAGAATGATTGCCTTTTACGGAAAGGGCGGAATCGGCAAGTCGACGGTGGCAAGCAACCTGGGCGTGCTTTTTGCGTCCAGGGGAAACAAGGTCCTTCTGTTTGGCTGTGATCCCAAGAGTGATTCCTGCCACAGCCTGGTCCCGGGACTGGTTACCACGGTCATGGAAAAATGGCAGGAGCTCGGAGAGGCGGATTTACGGTTGACCCATTGCCTGATGAACGGTCGTCAGGGAGTGGACTGCCTGGAGGTGGGAGGACCGGTACCGGGAACCGGCTGTGGTGGCCGGGGTATCACCAAGGCTTTTGAGCTGGTGGGACAGCCCGACGCCCTCGAGGAGAGGTATGACGTCGTTCTGTTCGACGTGCTGGGAGACGTGGTCTGCGGAGGTTTTTCGGCCCCCCTGCGTGCGGGTTATGCACGGGAGGTGTATATCGTGACCTCCGGAGAACCCCGGTCTCTCTATGCTGCCAACAACATCTGCCAGGCAGTCGTCAAGAATGCCGTGAACGGTGCCCGGTTGGGCGGGCTGGTGGCCAACTTGCGTGGTGGAGAGAAGGAGTTGCCGAGGATCGAGAGATTCGCCCATCTGGTCGGTGTCTCCGTCGTGCATGCCATTCCCCGCGATGAGGCAGTAGTGGAGGCGGAGATTGCCCGCCGTCCGGTCGTGGAGTGGAAGAAATCATCCGCGGCGGCGCGGGCCATCGAAGAACTGTCGCGCCGACTGGAAGAAGTATCCTATTCTTCCCTGCCCGTTCCCCGGCCATTGCTGCGCGACGAGTTCGACGAATTCCTGGCAGCCGAACGGGGCTGAGGGGCGTGTTGGTTCTCAGTGCGCGGTGGTCTCGTGGCCGGCAGGAGCCGGCGTTACCAGTTTCGCAATCTGGACAGGGGCCAGGGGAACGACCGGATCATCGGTCCGGCTGCATGCCTCCTCTTCACCGGGGAGGTGGAAGTAAGCCTCGGCGTGGGCCAGCAGGAATTCTGCCAGGGAAATTTTCCAGTCACGGTCCGGCGGGGTCGAGGCATCGTAACGTAGTAAAAACCGCCTCGATGCCAGGAACGCCGGCAGTAAGCTTTTTCTTTCCAGTAGATAGAACACCAGGTTTGAACCGTTGCTTTCGAACTCAACCCGGAGCTGCACGGGTTCGCCCGGCTGGAGGGCAACCTCGACCAGGCGGGTTTCGTCGGCGAGACATCCCTGCCGTTGAAGCTTTTCGATTATCTGCCGAAGCAAGGTTGCCCGCGGGTCACCGACACCGACTGCCGGCGCCTCCTTGGTTGGCCCGGTCGGATGCCGGGGTGGGTATACCCGGAAAACTTCTCCTTCGAGGAACTCGACGATTTCGGAAGCAGTGGTGAAGCGCTTCCTGGTGGCCACGAAATTCAGGGCCTGCTCGAAAAGGGACAGGGCAGAGCCTCCCGAGGTTCGCGCCGCTTCCGCGATTCTCCGGGTTCTTTCGAGCAACTCGTCGCGTGGCGGGAAGTCGGCTATGGGAGCCAGGCGACAGGCCACCCGGTAGAGGTGTTCGATCTGACGGTGGCGGAAGCGCCAGGGCACCTCGCGTTGGTCGTGGCGGAAGATACAGCCGGAATCGTAACGTACAAACCCCCGGAAACTCTTGCGAAGCAGGCCATCTTTCCTGGCCAACCAGAAGATGGCCGATTCTTCGAGGATCTGCAGTTTTGAACTCAGGGCAAAACCGTTTTCACCGATTCCCTTGAAGCGACGCAGGAACTTCATGTTGATCCGCAGATCTTCGACGGTCGTCCAGGGGGTGAACAGAATCAGTCCGTAACCTCCCCAGCGACTGAACTGGAAGGAGCGGGGATGACGGTCCTCCAGTCGGCGCAGCAAGCGATCCCCACGCTCCAGCATGCCGGTTGACAATCCCTTGTTGAGCCGTTGATTTTCTACTGGAGAGAAGTTCTCCACGCCCATGTTGAACAGGTTTATTGAGTGCCCGGCACGTTCGAGACGGGTACAGATCCGGTCCAGTTCATCTCCCCGGCGTACCAACTCGTCGATCCGGCAGCCGAAGAAGAAACGGGCGGGGGGAGTCCCCATGTCGAGGATACCCGTAAAGAACCGCTCCAGCCGGGCAAACACCGCTGCCCCGGAGATCACGAAGCTGCTCTTGTCGAGACCAGTGTCCCGGCACGAGCTGGCCGAGTGACACTGGTTCAGGGCGAGATCCACGGGATGCATGCGGAAGCCCCTGCGGAGATCCAGCGGCCCCCCGCAGAACGAACAACCGAAATGCCTGACGTTGTCCGGAAGCTCGATGCCCCGGAAGTGGACGTTGCCCGAGAGAAGTTTCCGGTAGGTGCAATCCGGTCCCGCTATGACGTGAACCGGCGGCGGGCGCACGTCCGGAGGCAGGTTGAGCACCCGGTTGCGGTAGCGGGGCCGGGCAATATCGACCAGCGCCTGCTTGTTCCATGTGGCCGGGAACTCCAGTCCCAGCCACCTGGGCAACCACTCGGCGGGCCAGTAGACGATCTGGGACGAGGGTACTTCCGACAGGTTTTCCACCCGGCCGCCGGTGCCCAGGAGGTGCTGCAGTCGTGCAGGCAAGGGAGAGGCCAGCTTTTCTGCAACGATGACGTGGGTGGGAGAGAAGGCGGCGACTTCTTCGAGGAGTTGCCGGATCTCCTGTCCTGACATCCTGATGAGATAGCGTTCCCAGCTCTTCTGGCCGGGAGGGCGATGGCAGCAAAACCAGTGTGCCTCGATGCCGAGGCTTTCGGCCTGTCCCAGGAGGAAGGGGTAGTTACGGGAGCGAAACTGGCTGTAGCGATCGGGAAAGAAAAAGTCAACGAGCAGCAGCCTGGGTTTGTTCATCACATTTCTCTTTCCTGACGGCCCGGACCTTGCTCCTGGTCCGATGGGATCTTCCGTGGAAATATACCCCACCTGTTTTCCCTGGCCGCGAGGAATTTCACCAGCGCCCGGGCCGCCGCCTCCTGCTCCGGGGTGTCGAGGGGATGGGAAAGAGGGTAGGTGAGGCGTAACCGCCCGGTGGCCAGGAAACTGGGAGCTCCCTTCCGGTGAGGATTGACGTCAAGCACCAGTGGTTTGCCGGGCCCGCTGAGGCTGACTCGGACGCGGTCTTTTCCCCGGCAGTCGATTTCGCTTAACCGGTAGCCGGCGAAAGCCCGTTCCTGAACAAGCAGTTCCTCCAGTTTGCCGGCCAGCCGGCGCGCCGCCGGGGAGGGAGCGGGGTTGGGTGTTGGCGATGATGTTGCCCGATGGGCAGGTGCCCGCCACCCCCGGGAGGGAAGGGGGGTGGTTTGCGGCAGCAGTTCCAGCAACGCTTGCCAGAACTTTACCTGGAAGGCGCGGCGATACCACCATACGTAGGCTCGACCCGAGAGCACGGCATGTTCCCGACCGTTGCGTAGAACCATTAGGCATTCCGGCTCGATCACCAACTCGTCTCCCCCGCGGGCGGCTTCGAGCAGTACTCCCTTGCCCAGGCTTGCGCCGGGACGATAACGAAAGCGTTCAGCCGGTTGTTGCTCGGGCACCAACTCGAGAAAATCGCCCTGGTTTCCCCGAAAGATCAAGAAGGGTTTTTTCAGCCTTTTTGCCAGGATTGCTGCATGTTTTCTGCCGCTTGCTCCACTGGCATCGAGGATTTCATTACACCTTCTTCGAGTTGCCGGGCAGTGTAACGAACAAGGAATGTATTCCAGCAGGGGATTTCCCACCGGGTTGAGCTGCCAGGGTACGGGGCCCGGTTCGCTCGTTCTTCTCGCCACCCGCAGCCAGAAGGCATCGTTCAACAACGCCGGGGGGGTACGGCTGAAGGCCCGCGCGCAGCAGCCGGGATAGCCCAGCAGGCGCCCCAGGCGGTGCACCAGGCGGCGAAAGTCAGCCCCGGAAACCCGGTCCAGGTCATTGGTCAGCCTTATCGCCTCCTCGACATCGCGGGCACGTCTGCCAGAAAACAGTTCGAAGACATCCCCTCGCTGGCCACCACCGCGGCGGCGCAAGGTGGCATGCGGCAACAGGCCCGATTCCTGCAGCCGCCGGGCCTCTTTCTCGTGCAGGGGCTCCAGCTTCAGTACCGGCTTGACGCTCAACATCGTATCCCAGGTGGGGAACGTCTCCTCTTTTCCTCCTGCAACGCCATGGTTCCCAGGCACGAATGTCGCGGTGGCGGTTGGTTCAAGTCTTGTTTTCCTGCTTGCCGAATCGCGGAGTCGGGACACCAGTTGCTCGGCCGTGATGGTGCTTTCCCGGGGTGGAGACAGGGCGATATCGAGCAGTTCCAGGGCCAGCTCGACCCGGGCCCGGGCGCCGCTCAGTCGTTCGCCGGCAACCCGGTGCAACTGGCGGGACAGTTCGTCACCGAGCCTGCCTGCGGGCTCGGGTTCCAGGCGCAGCAGTAGCCGATTGACGGCCTCCATGAGGGGGTGCTCGAACCGCCAGGGGACCTCCCGGCGGTACATGTTCAACCGGGAGGTGTCCAGGAGAGGATCGTCGTATCCAGGGGCTAGCAGGTTGTCACGCCGGGCCGCCTGGTACAGGGGCAGTTCCGGGTAGAGTCGCAGCCGTCCGGTCAGCAGCTTGCCGCATAACGGTTCGATTTCCAGTGCCTCGACCACGGCCAGGTTCAATGCCAGGTCGGCCGGACGGGTCCAGGGGGTGAAGGTGATCAAGCTCAAGCCGCCGTGGCGGCGGAAGCCGAAGTTGCGCCCGTATCGATGCTCCAGTTCGAACAGCAGCCCGATGGCCGCCAGGTTGGTCGCCGGGTTAAGGCCCTTGTTGAGCCGGTGCAACTCGCCGGAGGAGAAGTTTTCCACCCCCACCAGGCTCATCTCCAGCCGGTGCGGCGAGCCGCGCAGCCTGGCCAGGGCTCGTTTCAGCCGGGTACGCCAGCGCAGGAAGCTGTCGGCCCGGCAGTCCACCAGCAGGTCTAGCGGGGCCTCGAAGTTGCGAGCCGCGTATCCGCAGATGGCTTCTATGCGCTGCCAGGCCGGCTCGCCGACGAGACGCAGGGACAGGCGCCGGGGCCGGACCGGTAATGTGTCCCGGATGGCGCCTAGCTGGCGCCGGAACAAGACCAGTGGATCGGAACGCCAGGTACCGTGATTGGGCGGACGGATGCAGAAGGTACAGCCACCGCGGCGCACGCACTCCGTCAGGTCGAGCCCGGCCAGGAAGGAGTTGCGGGAAAAGGGACGGTTGTAGAGGCATTCCTCTCCCAGGAACAGAAACGGCAGTGGCTCCATGCGCGCCGCCAGCTCGTTGACCGGTTCGAAGGAGTAATCGGGGCGGGCACTCTCGAACAGGTTGCCTATTGTTTTCCCCGCCAGCCTGGAGGCCAGTTGCCGGGTACTTATGCGTCCGGGCGAGGAATTGCTCCTGCCGGAGCCGGCACCGGCTCCTTGATCGTCCCCGAGGCAGGCCAGCTCGGAACCTGGACTGGCTGCTTGCGCCATGCCCAGCAAATGCTGGTCTGGTCTCATGTGGAAGACCACCAGCCGGGGACGATGGGCGGCGATGACTTCGAGCAGATGGCCCCGATCGGAGTCGTCGAGCACGATACCGTGGCCCTCCTGGTTCATGGCCCGGGCTGCTTCCAGGCCGAAGCGCAGCCAGCGGCTCCGCAGCCCGTTGCTCCGGGCCAGGCCGTGCAGGAAGGGAAAGGTCACGGCCCGGTGGAAGCGGTCGCTGGCGGCGAACTCTACCAACAACAGGTCGGCCATCCTCTATCCACCGGCCCTTTCCGTAAGTGCAGGCTGTTGCAGAGGCATCAGTTCGCTGGTGCCGAAACGCTCGAAGTATACCGACCAGAACCCCGAGCACCTGTTCGCCAGGGCACAGGAGCTGCACACCTGGGGTCGAGTCTTGGTGGGCATGTAGGCTGCCCGGGGGTGGTGATACTCGTCGAAGTAGTCGAGATACTCGGGAAGCTGGCACATGGGCAGGCCGCATTGCCCGGGAATGACCATCTCCAGGTGGCTGGACAGTGCTGTCTCCAGGGCCCGGCGCAACGGTTGGCGTATCTCGCCCAGCCGTGGCAACCAGTCCAGGTTCTCGAGCGCCCGGCCTTCCGGACCACAGTAGCTGGCCACCAGCGAGGTCATGCGGCAACCCAGTTGCCTGAGCAGCATGTCGACCACGGCTTCCAGCTGGGAGAAGTTCCTTGAAGTCATCACGAAGCTGACATCCGCTCGAATATCGTTGGCCACCAGCTTTTCGGCGGCTGCCAGGGTATGCCGGTGCGCTCCGGCGATACCCACGATGTCGTCGTGCAGAGCAGGATCGGCGGCGTGTATGGAGATGAGGGTGCCGTCCAGCCCGACAGCGGCCAGTTGCCGGACGCGTTCGTCATCGTCGAGCAGGATCCCGTTCGTCTGCACCGTGACCGAAGAAAAACCCAGTTGCTTGGCGGCGGCAATCATCTGGGGCAGTTCCGGCAGCAGTGTCGGTTCTCCGCCGGTGAAGGCCACCGACTGCCAGCCGGATTGTCTGAGCTCCTGCAGCCTCCTGGTTACGTTGTCCAGGCCCTCGCAGCGGTCGGGGGCCAGGCCGTCAGCGTTGCAAAAGGGGCAGCTGGCATTGCAATGAGAGGTGACTCTCAGCAGGGCCTGGGAGAGGGAAGATGCGCTCTCCTCGCTGGTGGCGGCCGCCCGGCGCAGGAAACCAGGCCAGTCGTCGCTGTCCTCGACCGACGGGGTAATGGCGGCTACGATGTCCTTGAGCCAGCTGACATGCAGATCGGCAATGTATTTCTTGGTCTTTACTATGGTGACGGCCGTTACCGGGCTGCGCCACCAGGCGGTGGGGGTGGTCTCGGCAGGGGTGAGCTTGAGGTGCAGCTTGTCTCCCTGTCGATCGTGGAGGCGCAGGTGCAGGCCGGCAGCCAGGAAGGCGTCTACCTGGCGGGGGGGGTGGGCATGAGAGAGCAACCTGCTGGTCAACAACCTGGACCACTTCTTCAGCTCGACCTGTTCCTCGTCACCGGTGAGTTCCTCGTCGTCTCCTGCCAGCATGATGGATACCAGCATACCAGGTTTTACCTGTGGTGAGGCAACAACAAGTGGCTGGTAGGCAGGAGGTGTCGGTGGCTCGGTGGCATTGCTCTCGACCGGCAGCGCCTCGGACTGCAGGGGTTGTGGCGTTCCGGAAATCCGCTCCAACTCCCCGGCGACGATCTCGGCCACGGGCATGCCCTCGTCGATGGCTTGTTGCAAGCGATCGAGGAAGGCGTGCTCGGAGGCAAAGTAGTCTTGCAGAGAGTGTTCGTCGGCGAGGTTCCAAAGTGCTTCGCCCAGATTAGTGATGATGTTGCCGAGTGCGGTCATTTTCAAGGTGGCATCTCTAGGTGATGAGGGAGTCTGGTAGCAAAAATACGGTGGCCGTTCGAGATATTCGAGTCCCTGGCGGCGGGCATTTCTTCGTAGGCGGCTGCCCCGGAGCACCATGAGCGTGAAAATGTGGAACCTGTAATAACCCAGCCTGTAGAGACGTTGTACGGTTGCCAGGAAGTCTCCCGGGTTTTCCCCGGGGAGCGGGTAGACCAACTCTATGGTGAAGCGGGTTCGCAATCGGTATTCGATGGCGGCGAGTTCTTTCCAGGGGGCCGTAGTCCAGCCGCGGTTGACGGAACGGGCGACATCATCGGAACCGGTCTGCAGTCCCACCAGGACCCGGCGGGTGGACAGCAGTTCCATCACTTCAGCCAGGACGGGGTTACCCAGTTGGTTGCCGTTTATGAAGAAGCTGGTGGTGAAACCTCTCTCTTGTCGTCGGATGATGTCGGAGACATCACGCAGCCATGACAGATCCTTTCCGTGGATTTCCAGCAGGTCGTAGTCGAAAAACGTCAACTGTTCCAGGTGGGTTCCATCGATCAGCGAGTGGAGTTCCTCGATGATTTTTTCCGACTTCTTGACGCACAGTGGTTGACGGGCCCACAGGCAGTAATCGCAGTTATGCGAGCAGCCGCGGGCGGTGAGGTAGGAACCGGAACCTTCTAGTTCCTCCCGCAGGTTCTTGTAATAGTTGGGAATGTTGTTGATGTCGAAGGCATTGTGACGTGATGGATTGTGAATCCACCGGCCGTGCTTTCGGTGGGAAACGTTGGGAATGTTCCCAAGGTGATGGGAGGATGCCAATCGTTCCAGAACGGCTTGCAGGGGAAGTTCACCGTCTCCCTCCACCAGCACGTCGAAGGAGGTAAACTGCTGGCAGAACGATTTCCGTTCATATACCTCCGGTCCACCGGCGATCATCAAGACCTCCGGGGCCATCTGTTTCAGAGCTCCGGCCAGGTCGTTCAACAACGAGACGTTCCAGCAGTAGAGACTGAAGGCCAGGATGTCCGGCTCCTTGCGTAACACCCGCTGACAATGGTGGAAAACATCCCGGAAGGTGTCCTCCAGGCCGGAAACGGGTTGTAGTTGCAGGTAAACCCTGGACAACTCGTAATTGTCGTTGATGTCGGGGAGGGATTCCAGGTAGGCCTGGAGCTGGTAGACCGCATTGTTGGTGAACACCGGCGATCGAGTGTTGCTCTGATCGCCGAAGCTGGGACAAATGAACAAGAGGTGCTTACGTTTCATGGCTTGTTCCTGGCTTGTCCTCGATCAGGTGTGTTTTCATAATGGCCGGATCGAGGACTGGTCCCGGTACTGCTTTACGCAATACCATCACCAACTTTAGATTTACATCGTTGCGGTTGTCAAAGTGCGTTGATTTGACATTGGTGGACCAGCAGTCGCATAGTTGAAAAGGGAAACAGCATCCGGGAGACGGCATTGAAAAACGCCGATATTAACCTTGGCAAGGCCTGCAACAATCGTTGCCTGTTCTGCGCCAACGGCGAGCCCACTAAGGAAGAGCGGCGCTGGGCCCGGGCAGAGCACGTGGAGCGGGAAATGGACCGCCACCGGCAGGAGGGAGCCGAGTCGGTGGGATTCCTTGGTGGAGAACCCACCCTCTATCCGCACCTGGAGAGGATCATAGCCCACGCCCGTAAGGTGGGCTTCCAGCGCATCTCCATATGTACCAACGCTTCCCGGCTGGCCGACCGGGAGAGGCTGGAGCGATTCCTGGATGCCGGACTGACCCGGGTGGCGGTATCAATCCATTCCCACCTGGAAGCGGTCGAGGATGGCATCACCCGGCGCCGGGGGTCGTTTGCCGAAAAGGTCAAGGCCCTGCGCAACCTGGTTGCCATGAAGGCCCGGGGGCGCCTGCCCGACGGCCTGTCGCTCAATACCGTGCTGCACGGAAAAAACGTGGACAGCCTGGATGCTTTCGTGCGCTTCATGCAGCGGCTGGGGGTGGGCAACATCCGCTTCAACTTCATCAGGCCTTCCCACCTGGCCGAAAAGAGCCGTGCCTGGATACCTCCCCTGGACCGGGTAACGGAAGCCATACGCCGCTTGCTGGTTCTCAATGAAAGCAGCTTGCACATGCAGTTGAACTTCGCCGATATCCCCCTGTGCAAGCTGCCCTGGGAGGTTCTGGCCAACCGGAACCTGTTGCACAAGTACGTGGGTGAGAACTGGGACCTGGCCACCGAGGTGACCCACGTGCGCCGCCAGCCCTCCTGGGATGCTCCCGCCGGGGTGATGCGCTTCAACTGGCAACAGCGCCGCCAGGAGTTCAAGAACCATCCAGCGGGATGCGCGGGCTGCGTGCTGCGCGGCAGTTGCGAGGGTGTCTGGCAGAAGTACCTGGATCTCTACGGCAGCAGCGAGTTTGGCACCGGGCCGGCACTGGTGGAAGCATGCCTGCCGTGATTGTGTGGGGATGGTGGTGTAGGGAGTTGGGTTGAGAGGTTGGAGGATATTCAATCCTCTGGTGGGGGCTGAGGGTCGCGGCCGGGTTCGTAAGGACCTTCCAGGTACCATTCGAAAGCGCGGTTGAAGTATCGCGATGCTCGGGGAGACAACCTGTCGGCCAGTTCGAGGGCATCGTGTGGATCGGGCTTGCTGACCATGTCGAGGATCGTGTCATAGAGTACCACCATCTCGGCAGATGGCTGACATGGCCAGAGGTGGCCATTCAATTCGGACAGATCCTTGCCGGCCAAGGAAGCACGGTGCCGGGTGTACTCCCTGGTCCCCGGTGTGGGAGAGAGAGGGAAGGGGGTGGGTAGTCCTCCCGCCTTCAGTATGGCGAAATAGGTACCGAAAACGTGTCGGAAACTCTCGTCCCTGATTCCAATGACCCATGTGCAATGGAACAGCCTGTGGGTGTCGAAGCCGTTTATCCTTGCCGAGGCGACGATATCCATGGGGTGGTGTAGCTCGAAGGGCTTGCCAAACCTCCTCAGCATATGCGCCTCGACGCTTTCGAAGGGTATGGTCATCATCGTCACGCCTGCCTGGTTCATCAACTCCAGTATGTCGGGAGTGAGGCGGTTGGGTTGCAGGCCCATTTCGAACTTGATCTCCACTTCGGTCTTCGCCTCGATCAAGATGCGTAGCATCTCTTCGACCGCTTTCGGGATGAGGAGAACATTGGGATCCCAGTTGGAGAAGGTTTTTACCCCCCAGCGTCGATGAACCTGGAGGATCTCTTCGGCAACCTGAACCGGATCACCAGCCAGTTCCGGTGTCCGCGCGGAGTTGGCACAAAAGGAGCAACGATACCGGCAGCCTCGAACGAGCCTGAATAGCCAGATGGGGGGTACGTGTTCCAGCAGGTCCAGTTCGGGGAAATAGCCGTCGGCCTGTCGGAAAGGGCCACGATGGACCACGTTTGCCCCGGAGCGAGCGGCATGCTCGGGAAAGAGAGAGGGATAGTTTCCACCGAGGAGTATCCTTGCCCGCGGATACAATCTACGCAGGAGATCTATGGCCGAAAAAGCCGGCTCGTAGTTGAAGGAGATACAGCATGTCATCCATATCTCGTCCGGTGCCCAGGAGTCTGGCAGTCGGCTCATTAACCAGTCGAGGTCCCTGCCATACAGGTAGACGACTCTTTCCATCATGGCTCCGGAGGCCCCAGCGGGCTTGACTCCGTAGAAGGATTCGCCGCCAAGCACTCCACCGGGATGGTCATCGCTCGAGGCCATCATGTCCACCAGCAAGACCTCGTGACCCTGGTTCCGTAGGAATGTACCGATTTGCAGCAGCCCGAAGGGAACCGCCTCGGCGTACATGTCCACCTGTACCGGGTCGATTGCCAGCACGGGTGGATTCACCAGAAGTATCTTCTTGCCGCCGATGGTTACTCTCCTGTTCTCTCGACCAGGACGTAGTAGAGATTGATCCTTGGTCGTGCTGCG
>QMME01000046.1 GCA_003647095.1 Deltaproteobacteria bacterium | reverse complement strand
GACGAAGCTTCCCACTGGCCGCCCTGGTAGTAGATGTCGGCCAACTCCTCCAGGGAAGCGGGGTGCTCGGGATCGATCTCCAGGCAGTGGCGGAAGTGCTCGGCGGCCTTGTCCAGGTCACGCAGGTGTTCCTTGCATATCTGTCCCATCTCGAAGGACAGGGCCAGGCGGCGATCGGGTTGCTGGAGGTGTTCTCCACGCCGGGCCAGTACCTGCAGCAGTTCTTCCCAGGCCCCCAGGGAGGCCAGCAGGGCCGCCAGCATCTCGATGGCCTCGGAGCGGTCGGGCTCCAGTTCCAGCAACTGGCGCAGGGCGGCGGCGGCCTCCTCCCGCTGGCCGGCGCGTTCCAGGTGACGAGCAGCCTGCAACAGCAGGTCCACCCGCCGGGAACCGGCCGCCGGGCTGTCCGCCCAGTCGCGGTAGAATGTGGCCAGTCTCGACTGGTCTGCTTCCTGCTCCAGCAGCAGCGCCTCCAGGCGCTGGTAGGCCAGGTCGTAAGCGGGATCCTCCTGGCAGGCCCGGCCGAAAACCTCTGTTGCCTGGTCGTTCTTTCCCTGTTTCACCAGCACGTCGCCCAGTCCCACCAGCAGGCCGGGTCGCTGCTGCGCGTCCACCAGCTCCAGCAGCCTCCGGCTGGCTTGCTCCACCACGGGCCAGTCTTCATCCTTCCAGGCCAGCTCGTTGATCTTCTGCCAGGCTTGCCGGTCGGTTGGTTCCCACTCGACCAGCTGCAGCAGCAGTTGGCGGGCCGGCTGGTTTTGCTGGAGCCGGTCGGACAGCAGGTCGGCCAGCTGGCGGGCGCACTCGGCACGGTGGTCTCCGGGGATTTCCAGGGCCCGCCGCCAGGCAGCGACGGCCGCCTCGGGCTGCTCGATCTTCAGAAAGAGCCTTGCCTGGCGTTGCCACAGTTTCACTGCCTGCTGCTGCTCGCTGGCGGCGGCCATCGTCCCGTAGAGTTCTGCCAGCTCCCGGTCGCGTCCGGCGGCTGCCAGCAATTCGGCCAGTTCCCGGGCCGAGTGCAGGTCGCCGGGATCACCTTCCAGCAACATCTGCAGGGCATCGATGCGTTGCGAGGATTCGGCGTCGGCCAGGGCCTGGACCAGGGAGCGGCGCAGCGCCAGCTCGTCGTCGGGATCGAGCAGGTGCGAGTGACCCAGCAACCAACGGATGTGGCCGGCGGCCCGGCGTGGTTGGCTGTCCGCCAGCAGCCGGGCCAGGAAGCGGTGGGCCACCACGTCCCCGTCGTCGAGCTGCAGCAACTGCTCGAAGATCTCTCCGGCTTGCTCCCGCCAGCCCTGTCGCCAGCAGGCCAGGGCGGCCCGGCGCAGCATCCCGGCATCCGCCGGCCGGGTTCGTTCCGCCAGGCCCACCAGGGCCCGGGTCCAGCCGACATCGTCACCGCTGGCCAGGCACCAGCGGCGCAGCAGTTGCAGGTCATCCACGGTCATGGCCGAGGGAGCGATTTCGAACAGGCTGGCGATGGCCGCGGCCGGGCGTTCCTGCCGGTATTGCAGCCGGGCCAACTGGCGCAGCAGTTCCGGGAGTTGCTCGTCTCGTCCGCAGATCTCGATACGCTGGTGCAATATCCTTTCCTGGTCCTGAACTCGCTCGAGTTGCCGGTAGAGTTCCTGCAACCGTTCCAGGATGTCCTCGTCTCCGGGACGCAACTCGTGCAATTGCTCGAACAACTCCGCCGCCTGGGCGGGCTGCTCCAGCTCCGCGGCCAGCAGTTCGGCCCGCTCCTGCAGCAGCGCTGCCCGGGCGGCCGGTTCCCGTTCGTGCCCGGCCAGTGTGGCCAGCAGCTCCGACAGCCGGGCCGCGTCTCCTTGCCGGCGGGCATGATCGGCCAGGGCCCGCAGCGCCGCCCGGTTCTCGGGGTCCAGCTCGAGCAGGGACTGCCAGAGGCGTTCCGCCCACTCGGGCTGGTCGAGTTCCTCCTCCACCAGCTGGGCGGCCTGCTGCAACAGGCGTGCGTGTTCGGGACCGTCATTCAACCCGGCCAGCCGCTCCAGGGCGGTGACCTGCCGGTCCACCTGCCCCAGGCGGCGATGCAGGTCGCTCAGGGCCTCCCAGGCCTGGCGATTGCCGGGATCGCTGTCCACCACCTGGTGGTAGAGTTCGGCCGCCTCGGTGGGGTTGCCCAGCTCGTCGTCGAGGATGGCGGCGGCCCGGGCCAGTTTTTCCGCCCGCCTTCCGGCATCGGGCTCGCTGCTGGCCTCCTCGCGCAGCAGGTTGACCTGTTCGCCGAAACGCTTGGCTCCCTGGTATATCTTGTGCAGGAATTCACGGGCCTCGCCGCCGGTGGGATCGATTTCCAGGCAACGGCGCAGGCGCGACTCCGCCTCCTCGGTGCGGCCGCGGGCGAAATCCTGCCTGGCCAGGCGCAGCTGCAGCTGCACGCGATCCTGGTCTGCCAGCTCCGCGGCGTGTTCCTCCAGCGCCTGCCACAGTTGCTCGGCTTCTTCCTGGCGATCGGCCTCTTCCAGCAGGTGGGCACCCCGCCACAGGGCCCGCACTTCGCCCGCATCGAGACGCAGGGCCAGGCGGCAGGCGGCCAGGGCCTCCTCCGTGTCCTCGGATTCGATGAGCTGTTCCCAGCAGCGCCGGGCTCCCGCGGCGATTTCCGGGTCGGCCAGCAGCCGGTCGTCCAGGTCTGTAAGCCTGGCCAGCAGCTCCTGCCAGTTCTCCTCGGCCAGCAGCAGGCCCAGCAGCAGGCGATTGGCCTCCGGGTGCGCCGGAACCAGTTCCAGGGCCCGCTGCAGGTCGGCCAGGGCGGCCGCCCGGTCGTCGCCGTCCAGGCGCAGGGTGGCCGCCTGCGCCAGGCTGCCGGCGGCGGTTTCGTCGTCCTGGCTGGCGGCCATCTTCTCCAGCACGGCCGCGCAGTCGGCATCCCGTCGTTCCGCCTGGTACAGTTCCAGCAGCCTTTGCCCCACCTCCAGGCGGGTGTCGTCGAGTTGCCAGGCCTGTTCGAAGTCGGCCCGGGCCCGGTCGCTGGCTCCGGACTGGTTCCACAGCTCGCCGGCCCGTTGCAGCAGGTCGGCCCGGGCACCTTCCTGGGCGGGAGCACCCGGGCTGTCCAGGGCCTGCTCGATGGCCGCCGCGGCCCGCTCCGGAGAACCCAGCTGCCGCTGGTACAGCTCGGCCAGCTCGAGCAAGTTGCCGGCAATCCGTTCGGCCGGACCGACATCGATGAGTCGTTCGGTCATGTCGGCCACCGCCTCCCAGTCTTGCCGGGAGCGATACAGGTGCCGGGCCCTTTCCAGCAGTTGCGGCTCGGCCCGCACCTCGATGGCCTGGCGCAGGGAAGACAGTCCCTCGTCGCTCAGCTCGGGTTCGGCCAGGCAGAGCTCGGCATGCTCCAGCAGCAGCCGGCGGCGGCGTTCGGGATCCGCCTCGTCCTCGGCCAGCTGTTGCAGGGCCTGGCGAAGTTCGACCGTCTGTCCCTGGCGACGCAGCAGCTCCAGCCAGGCGTCCTGGTTGGCCTCGCTGGGGTCCAGCTCCACCAGCCGTTCCAGGGCCTGCCGGGCCAGGCGCGGATCGTCGAGCTGTTGCCGGGCCAGCTGGCCCAGTTCCTGCCACAGTTCCACGGCCCGGGACGGGTCGCTGGCCCGGCGGGCCTGTTCGAGCAGCAGCTCGACCAGCGGCTCGTACAGGCTTTCCTGGCGGTAGAGCACCGCCAGGTGCTCGGCGGCCCGGGGATGTCCCATTTCCAGCAACTGGCGCCAGCAGGCCGCCGCGGCCAGTGGTTCATAGAGGCCGAACTGCAAGGTGTCGGCCAGCAGCTCCAGCCGTTTCCTCCTCACCTCCGGCTGGGGAGCTCGTTGCCACTGCTGCTGGAGCAAGGTTGCCAGTTGTTGCGGGCGCCGGGCCCGGCGCAGCATGTCCAGCAGCAATTCCACGCTGGCCTGGTCATCGGCATCGCTTTCCACCAGTTGCGCCAGCATGTCGATGGCCTCGCCGGGTTGCTCGAGGTGTTCGAACAACAACACGGCCAGCGAGCGAGTCAGGACCACCCGGCGCTCCTGGCCGCTGGGGGTATGCAACCAGGTCTGGTAGTGGCGGGCCAGTTGCTCGTGGTCCTTGCGCTGGCGCAGCACCAGCTCGAGCCTTTCCCAGGCTTCTTCCTCGACGTCGGCGTAACCGCGGGTGGCGAAGGTCTTGATGTAGCGGTCGTACATCTCCGCCGCCTCGTCCTGGCGGCGAAGCTTCCAGGCGGTGCGGGCGGCCGCCAGGGCCAGCTCCGCCCGGGTCTCCACCGGCAGCGGTCCCGGCTGGGCGGTGTCGTCCAGGGCCCGGCGGGTCAGCTCCAGTCCCTCGTCCAGCTGCTGCTGTTGCAGGCGCAGGCGGGCCAGAAACAGGGCTGCCGGCCGGTAGGCGGGGTCGTGCTCCAGTGCCTGTTGCCAGAACCTCTCGGCGGCCCGGCCGTCGCCGAGGCGGCTGGAGTGCAACGCGGCCAGGGCCACGTAGAGGCGGGCCTTTTCCCGGGGAGGGCAGTATGGGATTCTCCTGTTGATGGTCTCGGCGGCTTCCTGCCAGCGGTTCTGGTCGACGTAGATACGTTGCAGGGAGGTCAGCCGTGCCGGCGCCGCCAGGCTTTCGGGCGCGGCGGCCACGGCCAGCTGGTACTGGTGTATGGCCGGTTCCGACTGGCGCAGGCGTTCCCACCAGATGGTGGCCGCCGCCGTGTGCAGGGCGGCGGCCCGCTCTCCCTGGGCCTGCGCGGCGCGCTGGGCATAGAGCGCGGCCAGTTGATCCCAGTGACCACCCTGGCGCAGCAACTCGGCCAGCTTCTCGGCGGCCCGCTCGTCGTGGGGGTGGCGAGACAGCACCGTGCGCAGTTGCTCGGCGGCCAGGTCGTACTCGTCCTGCTGCAAGGCAATCTCGGCCAGGCGCCGGTGCAACTCGGTACGGGCCGGCCCGGTCAATCCTCCTTCGCCGGCCAGCCGCAGCACCTGTTCGATGTGATGCCGGGCAGTGGCCCAGTCGTGCAGCCGGTAGGAAAGATCGGCCAGGGCGCGATGGGCGGCCAGGAGATGGGGATCCACCTCGAGCGCCTGCCGGTAGGCCTCGGCCACCTGCCCGGCCGGGCTGCCGGCGGCCGCCAGCAGCTCGGCCCGTTCCAGGGCCAGGTCCACCGCCAGCGACTTGTCGATGGCCTCCAGCGGCAACATCTCCAGCAACTCCAGCAGCCACTTTTGCCGGCCCGCCTGGCGGGCGGCCTGCAGCAGGGCGGCGACCATATCCACCTGCCGGGGATCCAGCTGCCAGGCCCGGCGGGCCGCCTGCAGTGCCGCCGGCAGCTGTTCGGGTTGCTCGGCCAGGACCACGGCCAGTTCGGACCAGAGCCTGGCCGCCAGGCCGGCATCGGGCTGTTGCTCGGCCACGCGCTGCAACAGTTCCGCGAGTTCCCGGCGCCGGCCGGTATGCCGGTAGAGAAGGGTCAGTCCTTCCACGGCCTCGCTGTTGCCGGGATCCATTTCCAGTACCTGGTGAAACAGGCGTTCCGCCCCGGCCTCGTCGTTGAGCAGGCGCTCGCTGATACGGGCCGCCTCCAGGAGACGGGCCAGGCGCCGCTGCTCGCCGTCTTCCAGGGCAGCCAGTCGTTGCAGGGTCTCGACCAGTTGCGACCAGTTGCCGGCCTCGCGGTCGATCTTCTCCAGGTGTTGCCAGATGTGGTTGTCGCGCGGATCCAGTGCGGCCGCCCGGGACAGGTAGAGGCGTGCCTCTTCCTGGCCGGCGGGTCGCTCGGCATATATGCGTCCCAGGCCCAGGGCCGCCGCCTTGATCATCTGTTCCGGCAGCGCCTCGCCGGCATCGTGCAACTCCACCAGCCGGGCATACCACTCGGCAGCCTGATCCCAGCGTTGCAACTGCTCGGCGATGATGGCGGCCCGGTACAGTGCCGTGGCGTGGTCGGGCCGTTGCCGGATTATGGCCTCCAGCTGCAGCAGGGCGCTTTCCGGCTGTTCCAGTTCGTTGTACCAGATCTCGGCCAGGCGCAGGCGCACCGCCGGCAGGTCGGTCTGATCGGGTTGCTGCCCGCCCAGTTCCACCACCTTCTGCAGCACCCGTACCGCCCGTTCGGGTTGCTGTCGGCGCTGGTAGACCACCGCCATGGTGAGCAGGGAGGGCAGGTGATCGGGGCGGTGCACCAGCGCCGTGTCCAGGTGCTTGCGCGCCCGTTCGACGTCGTCGAAGTGTTCCAGGAAGATGCTGGCCATGCGCTGGTGACACTCGGCCACCGCCTCGGCATCATCGAGCTTGCGGGCCAACCGCAGCCAGGTGCGCAGGGCCCGGTACCAGGCACCCCGTCGTTCCAGGGCCGCGGCCAGTTTTTCCAGCGCCGCCGTGTCATAGGGGCTCAGGGTGACCACCCGATCCAGGTTGCGAGCCGCCCCGGCGGGATCGTCACCGAGCAGAAGGGCGGCCTGGTGGTAGGCCAGGATGGCGTCTTCCTTCTCGCCCCGGTCCGCGGCCAGTTGCCCGGCGCGTTCGTAGGCCGCGGCGGCTTTCTGCGAGTTGCCGGCTCGGGCCTCGGCCGCCGCCAGGGCCAGCAGCACCGGCAGGTGCTCGCCCGGCCGATCCAGCAACTCCTCGGCCAGGTCGGTGAGTTCCTCGCGTCGCCCCGGCTGGGCGGCGGCCAGCTGGCACAGCCGGCGGGAGGCGAAGGGATGACCCGGCTCGACGCCGGCCTGGCCCAGCAACAGGCGCCTGCTGCCGTCCAGCTGGCCGGCAGCCAGGCTCTGCTCGGCCGCACTGAAAACCTCAGCACCCTCCAGGAAGGAGACCAGTGCCGCCTGGTAGCGGTTGCTCAGTTCCACCTGCCAGAAACGGCGGGGAATCTCGTCGGGGTGCCGGGCGGAAGCGATGGACAGGCGGTCGTCGTCCAGGCGCACCCGGTCGACGCGCATTCCCGCAAAATCGGGTATCTTCCACCCGTGCAGGGGAAGCAGGCGGCGCAGCAGCGGTTCCAGGGGGCGCAGCAGGATGAAGGCGGCATCCTGCAAGCGCGCTCCCAGAGGTGCCAGCCGCTTGACCAGGGCTCCCACCAGCGCCGGCGGCGGAACCGGTTGCCAGCCGTACAGGCGGACGTCGAAAAACGCCAGGCGGACATACTCGCCTTGCCAGGGCTCGGCGGCGAAGCGGGCGGTAAAGGGACTGCTGCGCTCGGCCAGTCGAAACACCCCGGACAGCAGGCCCACTCCTCCCTCCATCCGCAGGCTCAAGTTGTCCAGGGTGGTCGATTGCCGGGTGCCGCCGGCCAGGGCGGCCAGTACCTGGCGGCTGTTCACCGAGGCCGCCAGCAGGCGCAGGCGGCAGCGATGGTGGCGGAACTGCCCGGCGTCGCCGCTCAGATCGAAGGGAAAGCTTACCCCCGGCACCTCCAGCACCAGTTGCTCGATGGTGACTCCCCAGTCGAGGCGCCGGTCGGCCAGCACCACCAGGGCCTTGTTGTCGCGGAACTCCAGGGCGAAACCGAGGGGGTTGTGCAGGCGTGCAGAACCCCTGGCACCGTCCGCCGGCGGGTGATGGCCCGGTTCGCTCATCTTGGCAGCGGCCCTTTCCTCAAACTATCAATGCCGGCGGCATTCTAACACGCCGGGAAGGGGGGGGCCAGTTTGTGATCCGGGGTCGTGATGGTCCCGGGATCCGGGCAGTCGCGACCCGGGTGTCCGTGCTCGCCTGGATACGATTGACAGCCGGACTGGCGATGTGGTAGGCAAGGGTGTCTTTCAGCGCAACCGGGAACGCGCTCAGTCAGCTCCCGGGCCCGAGACAGACAGTGTGGATTATTGGCCGATAACCCCTGTGCCGGTGCGCGACAACCGGCAACCTGCCCGGCGGGCGGCTCCGCCGATGGGCGTCATTGCAAGGAGAAATGGCATGATTCCGGATGGTTACCGAGTGGTTCTGGGTTACGACAGCGAGGGAGAGGAATTCGTGGCACGGGTTCCGGAACTGGGCGAACAGGTGCAGGCCCGGGCCCGGACGCGGGCCGAGGCCCTCCAGCAGGTGGAGCAGCAGGTGGAAGACGCCATCCGCATGGCGGCGGAGAAGAACGACAAGCTTCCCGAGCCCATCGACGCCCGGGAGTTCAGCGGCCAGGTGGAACTGGAACTCAGCGCCGGCCTGCATCGCGAGCTGGTCTTCCAGGCCGCCCAGGAGGGCGTGGAACTGCGGCAATTGTGCCAGGAGATCCTGGCCACGGGCCTGGCCTGGCGCCAGCAACGTACCCGGCCGGTGGAGGCCGCCCAGCAGGGAAGGGGCGGCGGTCGTTCCGGACGCGGCCGGCGCGGCGGACGCGGCGGGAGAGATTACTTCAACATCATGGACGACAAGGCCAGCTTCCTGGAATACGTTCGCGGTCTGGAGCCGGGCCGGGGCCGCGGAGGCGGCGGAGGGCACCGGCGTGGAGGACGCGGTAACCGCTAGCGGTTACTGCTCTCCCCACAGGGAGTGGGTGCGGAAGGTGGCGATGGCGGTGTCGTCGAACTGCCCCCGGTAGACCTTGCGGAAGAGCAGCACGCCCACGTACATGGTTCGTTCCGCCATCACCAGTTCGGGCAGCTTTACCTTGAGCTTGCGGCGAACCGGCACGGGCTTGTCCTTGAAGTTGAACACCGTGCGTCCCAGCCACTTGAAGGTGGTCTTCTTCTCCCCGTTGTCTTTCTTCTTTATCTTGATCAGGTAGATGTCGAAGAACACCTGTCGCGGCCGGTTGAAATTCTCGAATTGCTCCTTGCCGGCTCCCGGGGTGATCTCGACATGGGTGGTACCCTCGGGGACATAGAAGGCCACCCAGGCCTTCTTGCCCCAGCCCTTCCCGCCCTCGGCCCAGAAGGTCTCCGGGTCTTCGTCGAGCATCTTGTCGACGGAGTAGAAGTCCTCGCCGCGACCCTTCTCCACCAGCGTCGAAGAGGCCACCGGCACCCGCTCGTCCTCGGCCAGCTTCTCCACCGCCTTGAGGAAGTCCTTCTTGCTGATGATCTTGGTGATGTTTTCCTTCTTCTTCTTCTTGCCCCTTTTCTTGCGGGCCTGGCTGGGTGCGGTCACCACCAGCAGCAACAGCACGGAGCAGATCGTCACCAGCTTTCTTTTCATGGTCGTCCTCGTTTCGCTTGTCCTGGCCATGCCCGTCCGTGGCCGTCGACCTCGTTATCTCCTGACTTGTGACGTGGCCGGCCAACCTTTCATTCTAGCCGGCGCCTCTCACCGCCTGGTGTAGTCACGTTCGAAACGCCCCTGCCGGCATTCCAGCCGCAGCTTGAGTATGGCCACGTCGGGCGGTGCCCGCTTGCCGGACGAATCCTTGAAGCGATTGATGAAAAAGGCCTTTTTCTTCCCGGGGCGCAGCCGCGGCCAGCTGATCCGCCAGCGATCGTTGAGCACCAGCCGGAGCTTTTTCCAGGTCTCCTGCGAACGATTGGCCACCAGGAAGTAGCGACCGCCTATCAGGGTGCTCTCGCTGAGGCGCACCTCGGCGTCGATCTCGTTGAGTTCGCCCCGGGGAATGAACACCAGGACGGTGGCCAGGCTGACGGCCAGGTATCCGCCCACCAGGCCTACCTTGAGACGGAAGGTGCGTCCCGATTCACGAAAGTCCCTGACGAAGCCCGCCACGACCTCGGCCAGGTCACGGCCGCGATCGGCAAACCAGCCGACGATGGCCAACAACAGGTCTTTCATTCCCTCTCACTCCCGCGGGAGTACCGCCTCCTGGCACCCGGGCTGCCCGGGTAACGTCGTCTCCACGCCCAGGCCGGCCGGGTCGTCATTTGCCCTTGCCCCCGGAGTCGGAGCCGCGCTTGCCCGGAGGCCTGACCCCGATGGGCAGTCGTGCCGGGCGCGTGACCTTCTTGGCCTTGGTCTGGCCCAGCAGTTGCCGGGCATAGCTGCCGGCGGCCACCCTGCGGCCGGGACTGGAGGTGCCGTCGCCGCCGGCCGGCGGTTGCGGCCGCTCGCCCCGCTCGGGCTGGTCGGGGGCCGGCTTGTCCTCTGCAGGAGAATCCGGGGGCGGTTCCGCGGCTGATGCCTCTCCGCCGCCGGCGGGAGTTGCCTGGTCGGCGTCCACCATGGGCGGCGGTTCCAGGTCGCGCTCGGACAGCGACTGCTCCAGGGCCTGCTGCAACTGCTGCTTCCACTCCTCGTCCGCGGGCTTGGCCGCGAACTGTTCCCGGCCTCCCTCCAGGCGGGGAATCCAGGTCACCTTGATCTCCTGCACCGCCCGCACCGGTGGCGGTTCGACCCCGTAGGTGGCCGGGTCGAAGAAATCATCGGTCATCTCGGAAAAACCGTAGGCCCGCAGCTTGGTGATGAAGGTGGGCAGGATACCGGTGGGGGCGTGGTAGCCCTGGATGTTGCCTTCCTTGTCCTTGCCGGTGATGGTGTAGACGAACAGGTCCTGGGTGCGGTAGTCGCCCCGCTCGTTGAGCGGCAGCACCTCGCTGATGTGGGTGACCCGGCGCGAGCCATCCTGGAAGCGGGCGCAGCAAATGACGATGTTGATGGCCGAGGCCACCTGGGCCCGCACCGCCACCATGGGAATCTCCACGCTGCTCATCAGGCACAGCGACTCGATGCGCCGGCAGGTATCCACCGGCGAGTTGGCGTGCACGGTGCACATGGAGCCGGAGTGGCCGGTGTTCATGGACTGGATGAGGTCGAAAGCCTCGCCGCCGCGCACCTCGCCGATGACTATGCGATCGGGGCGCAGGCGCAGGGCCGAATGCAGCAGGTCGGCCATGTTGACCCCGCCGCGCCCGAACTTGTCGGGAGGGCGCGACTCGAAGGGTACCAGGTGGTCCTGCAGCAGCTGCAACTCGGCCGAATCCTCGATGGTGAGGATGCGCTCGTCGTTGGGGATGAGCGAGGAGACGACGTTGAGCAGGGTGGTCTTGCCCGAGCCGGTGCCGCCGGAGACGACGATGTTCTGCTTGGTGAGCACGCAGGCGTCGATGAAGCGAGCCCACTCGGGCTGCAGGGAGCCGAACTCCACCAGCTGCTTGATGGTGAGCTTGCCGGGGAAGAACTTGCGGATGGAGATGGTGCAGCCCTTGCGGGCGATGGGGGGCAGCACCACGTGGATACGGGAACCGTCGGGCAGGCGGGCGTCCAGGCGCGGATGCTCGTTGTCGATGATGCGCCCCACGTACTGGGCGATGTTGCGCCCGGCCGCCTCCACGCCCTCGGCGGTGAACTTGGCCGGGGTCTTGAACAGCCGGCCCTTGCGCTCGATCCACACGTCCTCGGGGCCGTTGATCATGATCTCGGTCACCGAGGGGTCGTCCAGGTACCTGAGCACCGGCTTGAGAAAGGCCCGCATAGACTTGTCGTACATTTCCATGACCATGCCGGTCGTCTCCTTTCCCTGGCAGGGCAGGATCTTATGACGTTTGTCGCGGCCGGGCAAGCAATATGGTTGTCATGACCGCTTTGTCTTGACACCCGCGCCGGGCCCACGGCATGCTAGCGGCGCCATGAGGCTGTAACAGCGAAAGGAGAGGTTGCCACCATGGATTTCGAGTTGAGCGAAGAACTGCAGGCCATGCGCCAGTCGGCCCGGGACTTCACCGAGAAGGAGATCGTTCCCCACGCCGACAAGTGGGACGAGGAACACTATTTCCCCATCGAGGTCATCCGCCAGATGGGCGAACTGGGCTACTTCGGTACCCCCTTCCCCGAGGAACTGGGCGGCAGCGCCATGGAAGACGGCATGCTGGCCCAGGCGGTGTTGTGCGAGGAGATCGGCCGCGGCTCGTCCTCGGTACGGGTGGCCTTCAATACCCAGTGCCTGGGTACGGCGCTGAGCATCTGGCGCCACGGCAACGAGGAGCAGAAGCGGAAATGGATTCCCGATATCATCTCCGCCCGCAAGATCGGCTGCTTCGCCATCACCGAGCCCAACGCCGGTTCAGACGTGCTGGCGTTGCGGGCCACCGCCCGTCCCGACGGCGACGGCTACGTACTCAACGGCAGCAAGATCTGGATTTCCTTCGCCTCCCGCGCCGACGTGGCCATCGTCTACGCCTACCACGACCGCTCCGCCGGCTCCAAGGGGCTGAGCGCCTTCGTGGTCGACATGCACTCGGACGGGGTCAGCACCCGTGACCTGGACAAGCTGGGCACCCGCTCCTCGCCCACATCGGAGATCTCCTTCGAGGACGTGCGCCTGCCCGGCGACGCCCTGCTGGGCAAGCTGGGCGACGGGGTGAAAATCTGTTTCGGCTCGCTCAACCAGACCCGGCTGGGCTGCGCCTCGGGCGGGGTGGGGCTGGCCCGGGCCTGCCTGGAAGCGGCCGTGCGCTACTGCAACGAGCGCGAGCAGTTCGGCAAGCCGGTGGGCAAGTTCCAGATGAACCAGGAACTCATCGGGCAGATGGCCGCCCAGATCGAAGCGGCCCGCTGGCTCACCTACCGGGCCGCCTGGCAGAAGGACCGGGGACAGTTCGGCAACACCCTGGAAACTTCCTATGCCAAGTACGTGGCCGCCGAAACGGCGGCCTTCTGCGCCCACCAGGCCATGAAGATACTGGGGGCCTACGGCTACTCCACCGAGTACCCGTTGGCCCGTTTCTTCCGTGACGCGGTGTTGTACCAGATCGTCGAGGGCACGGTGAATGTCCAGAAGATGATCATCGCTCTCGACCAGCTCGGCTATCGCAAGGCCAATCGCTAGCGAGAGAAGGAGGAGGTCATGAGGGAAGTCGTCATTCTCGGTTCCGTTCGTACCGCCGGAGGCAAGTTCGGCGGCTCGCTCAAGGGGCTGTCGGCACCGCAGCTGGGCGCGGTGGTGGTTCGAGAGGCGGTCAAGCGCTCGGGTATCTCTCCGGAGGTGGTGCAGCAGACGGTATTCGGCAATGCCTGGCAGGCCGGGGTGGGCCCCAACGCCGCGCGCTTGAGCTCGGTGTGGGGCGGCATTCCCGTGGATTCCCCGGCGGTGTCGGTCAACGTTCGCTGCGGCTCCAGCCTGCAGGCGCTCATCTTCGGCACCCAGGCCATCCGCGCCGGCGACGTCGACTGCGTCATGGTGGGCGGCTGCGAGTCGAGCAGCCAGATTCCCTACGCCGTGCCCGGGGCCCGCTGGGGCCAGCGCATGGGCAACGGCCAGCTGGTGGATCTCATGCACCAGGACGGCTTCCGCTGCCCGCTGGGCAAGGGCCTGATGGGCGAGATCACCGAACGCCTGGCCGCGGAGCTGAAGATCTCCCGCCGCGAACAGGACGAGTTCGCCGCCGAGTCCCACAACAAGACCGAGGCAGCCGCCAAGGAAGGCAAGTTCGACGAGGAGATCGTCCCGGTGGAGGTCAAGGGTCGCAAGGGCGAGGTGAGCCAGTTCGCCAACGAGGAGATCTTCCGCAGCGGGGTTACCGCCGACAAGCTGGCCAAGCTGCCGGCGGTCTTCGTCAAGGACGGCACCATCACCGCCGGCAACGCCTGCGCCCTGTGCGACGCGGCCGCCGCCCAGGTGCTGATGGCCGAAGACCGGGCCCAGAGCATGGGGCTCAAACCCACCGCCCGGGTACGGGGTTACGCTTTCGTGGGCATCGATCCCGCCCGTTTCGGCCTGTCGCCCATACGGGCCATGCGCCAGGCCCTGGAAAAGTCGGGGTTGAGCCTAGACGACATGGATCTCATCGAGCTCAACGAGGCCTTTGCCGCCCAGTACCTGGCCTGCGAGCGGGAACTCAAGCTCGACCGCAGCAAGGTCAACGTGCACGGCGGGGCCATTGCCCTGGGACACCCGGTGGCGGCCACCGGCTCGAAGATTCTCACCACCCTGCTCTATGCCCTGAAACGCTACGACAAGCAGCTGGGCATCGCCTCGGCCTGCATCGGTGGCGGCAACGGCGTGGCCGTGGTGGTGGAGCGGCTGAACTGAGAGAGCTTCAGGAGGAACGACATGGAAATCAAGAAAGTCGTCGTCGTGGGCGGGGGTACCATGGGTGCAGGCATCGCCCAGCTGTTCGCCCAGAAAGGGTTCGCGGTCACCATCTGTGACATCAGCCAGGAGCTGGCCGATGCCTCCCGGGCCCGCATCGAAAAGGGCCTGGCGCGCCGGGTACAGAAGGGCAAGATGACCGTCGAGGAGCAAGACACCATCCTCAACCGGGTGGCCGCCGCCGGTAACCTGGAGTCGGCGGCCCAGGCGGACTTCGTGGTGGAGAGCGTGGTGGAGAACCTGGAGATCAAGCAGCAGGTTTTCCGCGAGCTGGATCGGCTCACCCGCCCGGAGGTGCTGCTGGTGACCAACACCACCTCGCTGTCCATCAGCGAGATCGCCGGGGCCACGAAGCGCCCGGAAAAAATATGCCAGATGCACTTCTTCAATCCCCCGGTGATCATGAAGCTGGTGGAGATCATGCCCGGCCAGAAGACCGCCCCGGAGACCCTGCGGGCGGTGGCCGACCTGGCCCACCACCTGGGCAAGGACCCGGTGGTGTGCAAGCAGGAGGCCCCGGCCGGCATCGTCAGCCGCACCCTGGGTCAGTTGCTGAACGAGGCCACCTGGCTGGTGGAAGCGGGCGTGGCCGAGCCGGCCGACATCGACAAGGCCATGAAGCTGGGAGCCAACCATCCCATGGGGCCGCTGGAACTGATCGATCTCATCGGCCTGGACGTACACCGGGCCAAGATGCAGACCCTGCGCCGGGTGCTCGATGACCCGCGCTACCAGCATCCCCCCATCGTCGATCGCATGATCGACGAAGGGCGCCTGGGCAAGAAGTCCGGGCGCGGTTTCTACGAATACGGCAAGTGAGCCGCTGATCATGGCCAACGTGGAATTACAGCTGGACGGATCCATTGGCCGGCTCACCTTCAACCGGCCCGACAAGTTCAACGCCGTCGACGCCGCCACCGTGGACGAACTGGACGCGGCCCTGAACCGGGTGGAGGCGGACGCCGGCCTGCGCGTGCTCATCGTCACCGGGGCCGGACCCAAGGCCTTCGTGGCCGGGGCCGACATCAACGAACTCAAGGAACGCGACAACATTCTCGGCCGCAGCGCCAGCCGCCGTCGCCAGGAGGTCTACTCGCGCCTGGAGCGGCTGGAAATACCCACCATCGCCGCGCTCAACGGCTGGACCCTGGGCACCGGCCTGGAGGTGGCCATGTGCTGCACCCTGCGGGTGGCTTCCAGCAAGGCCAGGCTGGGCCAGCCGGAGGTGAAGCTGGGCATCATTCCCGGGGCCGGGGGCACCCAGCGCCTGGCCCGGCTGGTGGGCCTGGGGCGGGCGCTGGAGCTGGTGTTGACCGGTGAGCCGGTGAGTGCGCAACGCGCCTACGAGATGGGGCTGGTCAACCGGGTGGTGGAACCGGACCAGCTCATGGACGAGGTGAAGAAGCTGGCCGAGCTGCTGGCCTCGCGGCCCCGGCTGGCCCTGCAGTACGCCAAGGACGCCGTCTATCGTTCCCTGGACGGCTCGCTGGAGGCGGGCCTGGCCCACGAGTCGTACCTGCATGCCCTGAGCTGCGCCAGCGAGGACAAGCGCGAAGGGGTGGCGGCCTTCCTGGAAAAGCGCGATCCCGAGTTCACGGGGCGCTAGCTTTACGGTCACTGTTCAAACCAGCGCCGCCAGGAAGCGCCGGGCTGGCAGGCAGCGTATTCACACGCTGCGGGCCGCTCGGAGCAGCTGCCGGTCTTGGCGGCGATCCCAACTCGGACGCGGGAAAACATCAAGGTGGACGCCGAGGGAGTTGCTGGTACAATCATGGCATGAGGGGCGAGGCGCAAAAAGAATCGGCCCGGGTGCTGGGCGAGAGCTGCCGCCGGTTGACCAGGCGCTTGGCAGCCGTTGCCGGACAAAGCCTTTCGACCGACGTGTACCTGGTGCTCGAACTGGGTGGGATGCTGGCAGCCGGTAGCAGCGCCGAAGCCGGGCATATGGCTCGCCTGGTATCGAGTATGTCCCGGTCGCTGAGGCTGGCCTGGCAGCGGCGGCGGAGTGGGTCATGACCGACGGCCGGAACCTTCCCATCCTGCTCGATGCCCTGGCACGGGTGGCCGCGGTGATGGACGAGCAGGGCCGCGACCACGTCTTCATCGGCGGCATCGCCCTGGCCGCCTGGGGCAGGCCGCGAACGACCGTCGATATAGACCTGATGATCTTCGGCTCGGAGGACCAGGCCGATCTGATCATCGCCGCACTGGCCGAGAGTGGATTTACGATCGCGACCGAAATCGAACGTGATGTGATGATGAGCGGCTTTCGCTTGCGGAGAATCTACCGGGAGGCACAAGCAGGCCGGCCGGAGATGTCGGTGGCGCTGGATGTGTTGTTGTCGAGCAATCCCGTCGTGCGGCAGATCATCGAACGCGCCTGCCGCCGCAGGGTGGGCGACGTGACCATAAGCGTTCCCAGCGCCGAGGATTTCATCGTACTCAAGCTGCAGGCCGGGCGGATGCAGGATCTGGCCGATGCCCAGGCGGTGCTTCGCGAACAGCGGAACTCGTTGAACCGGGAATACCTCGAGACCACGGCCGAGCAGTTTGCCGTGAGAGAGCTGTTGGAGCGGATTCGGGCCGCGGAATGAAGCTTTCGTGGTTGCTGGCTGCCGACACGCACTGGGGTGTCGGACGCGCGGCGCACGGGCTGGTGTTGACTCGGTAAAGACCATGACGCTCGCCGTGCCGGGCTGCTCGAGCGCCGGGGCATCGCCCCTGCCCGCACCCAGCGGGGACTGTCGCTGGCCGTGCTCGCGGCCCTGCTGCT
>QMME01000045.1 GCA_003647095.1 Deltaproteobacteria bacterium | reverse complement strand
GCCGCCTGGCTTCGGCCGGCTACGACGGCACGGTGCGCCTGTGGCAGGTGCCCGGCGGCCGGTTGCTGCTGAACCTGCCCCACGAGCAATTCGTCTTCTCCGGGGTGCTTTCCCCCGACGGCAAGACGCTGGCCTCGGCCGGCTACGATCGCACCCTGCGCCTGTTCGAACTGCTGCCCCCCACCCACCTGCGCCAGTTCCGCGGACACCGGGGAACCATCTACGCCCTGGCCCGCTCCCCGGACGGGCGGCTGCTGGCCTCGGCCGGCTGGGATCACGACATCCGTATCTGGGACCTGGAAACTGGCCGCCTGCTGGCGGTATTGCGCGGACACGGCAATGTCATAGATTCCGTGGCCTTCTCTCCCGACGGCAAGCTGCTGGCCTCGGCCAGCCGCGACGGCACGGTGCGCATCTGGGACGTGCGCCGGCGCCGCGCCCGTTTCCAGCTACGAGGCCACCGCGACACCGCCTACTCGGTGGCCTTCTCCCCCGACGGCAAGCTGCTGGCATCCTCGGGCATGGGAGGCAAGGTAATCACCTGGGCCGTCGCCTCGGGCACGAAGCTGCTGGAGATCCAGGCCAACAAGGGCGAGGTGGACAACGTCGTCTTCTCGCCCGACGGCCGCTTGCTGGCCACGGTGGGCCAGGATCGCCTGGTGCGGCTGTTTACCGCGGCCACCGGGGAACCGCTGCGGGTGTTGGCCGGACACGAGGACTGGACCTCCTCGGTGGTCTTCTCCCCCGACGGCCGGCGACTGGTCTCCTGCGGCAAGGATGCGCGGGTCATTCTCTGGGACGTGGACAGCGGACGGCAGGTGGGGCGGTTCGTGGGTCACGACCAGTGGGTCAACACCGTGCGCTTCAGCCCGGGGGGCAAGTTGCTGGCCACCGCCAGCGACGATCGTACCGTGCGTGTCTGGTCTGTGGCCGAGCGCCAGCCGTTGCTGAAGATCCCCGCCTCCAGCGAGGTGGTGGCCATAGAGTTCATCGACGGCGGCCGTCGCCTGGCCCTGGGTGACGACGCCGTGGTGAAGATCTACCCGCTGGATTTCACCACCCTGGAACTCGACACCGGCAGGGAACTGCTCGAGGTCCAGCGCCGGGCCGGTTTGCGCCTGGAAGGATTTCGCCTGGAAGCCGCCCGCCCGGCGGGCTCACCCCCCTGCCTCCCGGGCGACGGAACGCTGAGCAAGTGACTACTGGGTGGTCATCAGTACGCGATCGCCGATGCGCAGTTCGCGCAGGCTGGCCAGGACGATGCCGGTGGAGGCGGTGGGGCGGGCGTCCACGACCATGATGCGGCCCAGGATCTCCATGGGTACTGACTTGTCCCAGGTGTTGATGCGCCGGGTCTCGCCCTGGGCCATGTAGCCGTCCTCGCGCCGTACCACGTCGAAGATATTGCCCTCTTCCACTCCCTGCTCGCTGCCCTGGTCGATGAACACCACGTGGCGCTCGCCCAGGTTGCAGATGGCCACCCGGGCATCCATGATGTAGCCCTTGAGCTCGACGCCGTTTCTGCGCGGGGCCACGTTCTTGGACAGTTCGGCCACCCAGGGAGTTACCCGGTCCCCGCGAAAGATGGGATCCAGCGAGGTGGAGATCACCACCGTGGCTATGTCGCCTTCCACGGCCACCACCTGGCCGGCTCCCAGTACCCGGGTGTAGTAGCCGCGGAACTCCTCGGTTATGGGGTGAAAAACCTTCTTGACGGTGCGGATGAAGACCAGCCGCTTGCCCACCTGGGCCGCCCCCTGGTCCTTGAACTTGACGTACACCTTGTCGTACTGGGCCAGGTATTCCTTCTCCTCGAAGGAACCGGTGATGGTGCCCAGTTCGTCGAGTTCCTCGCTGGTGATGAAGGCATCGCGCAGGATGCTCACGGAACGCACGGTACGCGCCCGCACGATGCGACCGGTCAGCTGCACCATCTGCTCCGGCACCAGTTCCGGTTCTTCCTCTTCCTCCACCGGTTCCGGGACCTCCATCTCTCCGCCCGCCAGCATCTCGCCCGGAAGCTCGCCGGTGGGGTAGAAGCGCACCACCTGTCCGGGGTAGATCCAGTGGGGGTTGCTGATCTCCGGGTTGTAGGACCACACCCGCGGCCAGTACCAGGGATTGTTGAGGTAGCGCGCGCACAAGTCCCACAGGGTGTCTCCGGGAACCACGGTGTGCTCCGCCTCCGTCTGGGTCTTGCCCCCGGCCGCCGGCTGGGCTTCCTGGCCGCCCTCGGGGGGAGCCGGCACGGCTTCCTGCTCCTCGGGCGTAACCACTTCCTGCTGTGCCGGTGCCGGCCCGGCCCACAGCATGGCCACGGCAACCAGGACGAACCACCGGGTCGTTGTCAGTGCCATCTCGTACCTCCTCAGCGAATGACCCCCAGCCGCTTGTTGGCCTCGGCGGCCTGCCGCGAAAGCGGGTAGGCCTGCACCAGCTGGAGGTAGGTGTTCTTGGCTTCCTGCAGGTGCCCCAGGCGCTCGTCGCACCGCCCTGCGAACAGCAGGGCCTCGGCAGCCTGTTCCCGGTCTTCGCCGGTGTGCGCCAGCGACGACTTGAAATCTGCCCGGGCCGTATCCAGGCGCCCGTCCAGGAAGCGAATCTTGCCGCGCAGCAGGTAGGCCCGGGCGGCCAGGGGATGGCCGGAAAATCGCTCCAGGAAGCGAGACAGTCGTATCTCGGCCCGGTCGCGCCGGCCCTCCCGCAACAACCTGTCGGCCTCGTCCAGCAGGGAGGCGATCTGCTCCTCGTCCAGATCCTCGCCGGCCGACTCGCTGCCATTGGTGGCAACGGGCACTTCCCGGCGGGCGGGACCCTCTATCACCGCCGCGGGCGGGGGAGCCAGGCGCCTGCCCAGGGTGGCCAGCTGGATCTGTACCTCGTCCAGGCGCCGCTCCAGCCGCTGCTGTGCTGCCCGCGAGTCGGCCAGTTCCTGTTCCAGCACATCCAGGCGCTGCCGCAGCTGCCGGTCGTGGGCGCAGCCGCCGGCGCAGAGGAACACGGCGGCCATCCCGGCCAGCAATGTCGTCCGCACTTTCAACTCGGCCACACCTCCATGGGCTTAACAATTAAGCATAATTTCACATAAATTATATAAAATTACAAAAACCTGTCAAGAATACTTCTACTGCAAAAACAAGTTATTACAACATTTATCCCGGGTCGTCAATCAAGTCGTGTCCTCCATGCGCTTGGGCAACTCCAGCCTGAAAGTAGCTCCCTGGCCGGCCCGGCAGTCCAGGGTGATGCTGCCACCGTGTTCCTCGGCTATCTTGCGCACGATGGCCAGACCCAGGCCGGTGCCCTCCTGCTTGCCCGCGGAGACGAAGGAATTGAACAACCGGTGGCGGATCGACTCGGGTATTCCCGGCCCGTTGTCCGCAAAGGTGAACAATACCCGGTCGCCCCCATCGTCCACCCGCACCTGAAAATGCCCCCCGGCGGGCATGGCCTGGCGGGCGTTGCGGGCCAGGTTGAATACCGCCCGGCGCAGCTTGTTCTCGTCCGCCCGCAGGGGACCCTGGTAGTTGTCCTGCAACTCGAGCTCGATGCCCGCCGGCTCCAGTTCCCGCTCCAGCAACTCGCGCATCTGTTCCAGAAACTGGTTGGTGTAGATCTTGTGCAGCAGCAGCTGGCTTTCGCCACGGGCGAAGGCCAGCAATTCGCGGGTCATGTTGTTGATGAAGTCGAACTGGCGCAGGATCACCTCGGACTGCCGGTGTCGTTTCTGCTCGTCGTTTTCCAGGGCCATGAGTTGCACGTAACCGGAGATGATGGTCATGGGCGTGCGGAAATCGTGGATCACCCCCGAAAGCATCTGGCCGATGGAACTGAGGCGGTTTTCCTTCTCCCTTTCCTCGCGCTGGCGCCAGGTCATGATGGCCGAGTGGGCCTGGCCGGCAATCAAGGTGGCCAGTTTCTCGTCCTCCTCGTCGAAGCGACCCTCGACCTTGTTGAGCAACTCCAGCGCCCCGATGTTCTCGCCGCCGGCCCCCAGGGGTACGGCCAGGATGTTGCGCACGGGAAAATCCAGCTCGTCTTCCAGCGCGGTCAGGTGGCGCGGGTCGCCGGCCGGGTCGGACACCAGGGCGCTGCGGCCGTTTTCCGCCACCCAGCCGGCCACCCCGCTGCCGCGCCGCAGGCGCAGGCGCTTGACCTGCTCGGCCCGTCCGCCCACCGCCCCGGCGAATACCAGTTCCTGTCCCTGTTCATCGAGCAGGACGATACTGCCCGCCTGGCAGCCCAGCAACTCCACCGTCTGGCGCAGCAGCCGCTCCAGCATCTCGTCGATGTGCACCGCCGCCGCGGCAATGCGCTCCAGGTTGGCCAGGGCGTCGAGTTCCCGCACCCGCCGCGCCAGCTGTTCCTGGGCCTCCACCAGCTCGATGTTGCGGGCCAGCAATCCCAGCACCAGCTGGGTGTTCTCGATGGCCACCGCCACCTGGGAACAGATGGCCTCGAGCAGGCGCTCGTCCTCGATGCTGAAATATCCCCGGCGCTTGTTCAACGTCTGCACCACCCCCAGCACCTCTCCGCTCTTGCCCCGCAAGGGAGCACTGAGCACGCTGCGGGTGCGGTAGCCGCTGTGCCGGTCGATCTCGGGATTGAAGCGCTCGTCGGCATAGGCATCGCGCAGGTTCAGGGTACGCCCGTGGCGGGCCACCCAGCCGGCCAGTCCCCGCTCGACGGGCAGGCGGATCTCCTGCATGCCCTCGCCCTGGGCCACCTTGGACCACAGCTCCCGGCGCTCCTTGTCGAGCAGGAAAATGGTGGAACGATCGGCCTCCATGAGCGAGGTCACCCGCTCGGCCACCAGTCGCAGCAACTCGTCGATGTCGGCCACGGCGGTGAGGTTGCGGGCCACCTCGATCATGGCCGCGCAGCGTCGTTCCGATATCTCCAGCTGGGCACCCAGGCGGGCAATCTCCTGGCGCAGCTTGCCACCGGAGGCCTTGGACCGCTCGCTCACCCGCCCTCCTCAGGCATGGGCCTCGGCCCAGTTGGCACCGCTGGCGAGATCCACCGTCAGCGGTACCCGCAGCTGGACCACGCTTTCCATCTTCTCACGAACCAGCCGCTGCAGCAATTCCAGTTCCCCGGGGGCCACCTCGAACACCAGCTCGTCGTGCACCTGCATTACCATGCGGCTCGACAGCCCGCGCCGGCGCAGGTCGGTAAATATTTCCACCATGGCCAGCTTGATGATGTCGGCTGCCGTTCCCTGGATGGGAGTATTCTGGGCCATGCGTTCGGCATTGGCGCGGCGGTTGTGATCCGAGGAGGAGATCTCCGGCAGCCGCCGGCGCCGTCCGAACAGGGTCTTGACCTGTTTCTCGGCGCGGGCCTGGCGGTGGATGCCGTCCACCCAGTCCTTCACCGCCGGGTAGCGCTGGAAGTAGGAATCGATGATCTCCTTGGCCTGGCGGCGGGTGATGCGCAGCTGCCGGGCCAGGTTGTAGGGACCCTGGCCGTAGACGATGCCGAAGTTGACCGCCTTGGCCCGGGCCCGGGACTCGCGGTCCACGGCATCCACCGGCAGGCCGAAGATGCGGGCGGCGGTGGCGGCGTGGATGTCGTCGCCGCGCTGGAAGGCGGCGATGAGGTCGGCGTCGCCGCTCAGGTGGGCCAGGATGCGCAGCTCCACCTGGGAGTAGTCGGCGCTGAGCAGGCTCCAGCCCGGCGGGGCCACGAAGGCCCGCCGCAGGCGCGGGCCCAGCTCGCCGCGGATGGGAATGTTCTGCAGGTTGGGATCCGACGACGACAACCGCCCGGTGGCGGTCACGGTCTGGTTGTAGCGGGTATGGATGCGGCCGGTTTCGGGATTGACCATGCGCGGCAGCACGTCCAGGTAGGTCGACTTCAGCTTGCTGAGGGAGCGGTACTCGAGGATGGCGGCGGCGATCTCGTGTTCGCCGGCCAGTTCTTCGAGCACGCTGGAATCGGTGGAGGGCCCGGAACGGGTCTTCTTGATGACCGGAAAGCCCAGCTTCTCGAACAGCACCACCCGCAGCTGGGCCGGCGAGTTGACGTTGAACTCCTCGCCGGCCAGCTCGATGATGCGCGCCCGCTGCCGTTCTATTCGGCCGGTGATCTCCCGGCTCAGCTCCTGGAGCGGCTCGACCTCCAGCAACACCCCTCGCAGTTCCATGTCCACCAGCACCGGCACCAGGGGCAGTTCGATGCGCCGCAGCACCTCGTCCAGTCCTTCCTCTTTCACCTTCTCGCCCAGCAGCCGGCACAGGCGGAAGGTGACGTCGGCATCCTCGGCGGCGTACTCGGCCGCCCGCTCCACGGGCACCTCGTCGAAGCGTACCTGCTCGCGCCCCTTGCCGGCCACCTCCTCGTAGGTGATGGTACGGTGGCCGAGGAACTCCAGCGCCAGGGCGTCCAGCCCGTGGCTGGATCGGCCCGGGTCGAGCACGTAGGAAGCCACCATGGCATCGCCCGCCGGCACCGGCAGCTCGAGACCCTGGCGGTGGGCGAGGATGACGGCGTCGTACTTGATGTTCTGCCCGTAGATGCCCACCGCGCCGGAGTCGATCAGGGCCGCCAACCGCTCGAACACCGGCCCGGGTTCGAGCTGGCGGCCGGTGTCCTCCCCGCGGTGCCCCAGCGGCAGGTAGGCCGCCTGTCCCTGCTGCGGGCACAGCGACAGGCCCACCACCTCGGCGCGCAGGGGATCCAGCGAGGTGGTCTCGAGATCGAGAGCCAGCAGGCCGCTGCGCCGGGCCCGCTGCAGCCAGCGGTCCAGCTCCTCCAGCTCGCGGACGATGGCATAGCGGCCGCGATCGACGACCTGGCGGGCGGTCAACTGGCGGCGCAGCTGGGAAAAGCCCAGGCGTGCCAGGAACTCGTCCAGGCGGCGCTGCTCGGCCGGGCGCCGGCGCAGCTCGTCCAGGGTGACGGGCAGGGGAACGGCACGCTCGATGGTGGCCAGGCGTTGCGACAAGCGGGCCTGTTCGGCTTCCTCGATGAGGCGCTGGCGCAGCTTGCTCTTTTTCATGGCCGGGGCGGCCGCCAGCACGCCCTCCAGGTCACCGTGCTCCCCCAGCAGCTTCACCGCCGTCTTGGGGCCGACCTTGGTAACCCCGGGAATGTTGTCCGAGGAATCCCCCTGCAGGGCCAGCAGGTCGATGACCTTCTCCGGGGGCACGCCCAGCTTCTTCTCCACCGCGGCCGGGTCGTAGCGGACGTTTTTCATGGTATCGAGCATGCAGATGCGCTCGTTGACCAGCTGCATGAGATCCTTGTCGCCGGAGACGATGATCACCTCGAAACCCTGCCCGGCCGCCTGCTCGGCCAGGGTGCCGATGACGTCGTCGGCCTCCACCCCCGGCTGCTCGACCAGCGGCAGGCCCAGGGCCTCGACCGCCTCGCGCACCAGGGGAAACTGCGCCTTGAGCTCGTCCGGGGCCTCGGGGCGGTTGGCCTTGTACTGCTCGTAGATCTGGTGACGGAAGTTCTTGCCGCCGGCGTCCATGACCACCGCCAGGTGGCTGGGGTCGAGATCGCGCAGCAGCCCCAGCAGCATGCGGCAGAATCCCAGCACGGCATTGGAGGGGGTGCCGTCCGGGGCGCTGAGCGGGGCGATGGCGTAAAAGGCGCAGAAGACGAGGTTGTAGCCGTCTACCAGCACCAGGGTGGGACGTTGTTCCGACATGCGCCCACGCTAGCGCCGCCGCCGGGGGCTGTCAATCCACCGGCACCTTCCCGGGTGGGACCTTCCGTGCGCAACCCGCCTCGTGCTGACATTTCGCATTCGAAGTGCATGATTTCCACCAAGAAGATGGGCCCGGGAGATCGGCCATGAGCCCGACCGCCGCCGCCGGGCGGCGTAAAAAACCGCCTTTCCCGGCGCGGGTTGACACCACCGGCGATTGTGGTATTTTCAGCATCACCTTGTTGACCCTGCCTGCCATAACCTGCGGTTTTTCCAGAGAAAGGAGCGGAGCATGAGCGTTGTCGTGATGGGTGTGGGATACTGTGGCTCGTTCCCGACGTCGGGGGGCCACTCGTACCGCGAGCTGATCGCCCGCGCCGCCGCCATGGCCTACCAGGACGCCAACATCACTCCCGAGGAGGTCGACGGCGCCGTGTCGGTGGAGGAGGACTTCGTCTCCGGCTACTCGATAGCCGACGAGTACGTTCCCGACCAGATCGGCATGGTGAGGAAACCCGTCTACACCATTGCGGGCGACTTCCTGCACGGCATCTGCTCGGCGGTGATGCAGCTGCGCACCGGGCAGTTCCAGACGGTGGTGGTCGAGGCCTACTCCAAGGCCAGCAACATCCTCACCAAGGACGAGCTGATCAATTTCGCCTATGATCCCATCTTCAACCGCTTCGGCGTCAGTCCCCACTACCTGGCCGGCATCGAGATGCGCAGTTTCATGGACCGCTACGGCGTGGATTCCCAGACCATCGCCTCCGTGGCCGCCGGCTCGCGCACCCTGGCCCTGGCCAACCCGCTGGCGCCCTACGGGGAGAAGCTGGCGGTGGACGACGTCCTGGGCTCGCGCCCGGTGGCCGAGCCGCTCACCGAGCTGATGATCGCCCGCCCGGCCGACGCCGCGGTGGTGGCGGTGCTGGGTATCGGGCCGGAGGCCGCCGAGCGGGCCAGCCACCCCATCACCATCAGCGGCACCGGCTGGAACTCCGCCAACTCCATCATCGAGCGCCGTGACCATTCCTTCTCGGAAGCCACCGAGCGGGCCGCCCTGATGGCGCTGGGCGAGGCCGAGCTCGACATCGAGGAGGTGGACGTCTTCTACCTGGCCGATCTCTACGCCCACCGCCTGCTGATGCACCAGCTGGCGCTCAACCTGCCGCCCGAGCCCCTGCCCTTCGTCAATCCCGACGGCGGCGCCCAGGGCACGGGCGACCTGTTCGAGGCCACCTCGGGCCCGCGCTTCTTCGACGCCGTGCGCATGCTGCGCGAAGAGGCCGGGGCCCACCAGATGGAAGACGCCGAGGTGGCGCTGGTGCACGGTTGGCGAGGACTTCCCACCGACTCCTGCGCGGTGGTGGTGCTGGAAGGTTGAGGAGGACACCATGAGCAACAAAGTAGCGGTCATTGGCGCGGGCATGACCCGCTTCGTTCGTCGGGCCAAGGAATCGAGCGGCGAGTTGGCCGCCCAGGCGGTGGAGATGGCCCTGCGCGATGCCGGGCTGGGCATCGAGGACATCGACGCCGTCTGCCTGGGCACCGCCCCGGACGCCTTCGACGGCATCCACCTGAACGGGGAGAACGTGCTGGCCGGCTGCGGCGGCAAGAACAAGCCCTACCTGCGTCACTACGTGGGCGGCGGCACCGGGGTGATGAGCGGCATCCACGGCTGGATGCACGTGGCCTCGGGCCGCTTCCGCACCTGCCTGGTGGTGGCCGAGGAGAAGATGTCGCCCTGCTTCCCCCACCCGGCCGGCGCCTTCCTGACCATCTTCGACCACACCACCGAGCAGCCGCTGGAGCTGACCCTGATCCACATCTTCGCCATCGAGATGGCGCGCTTCATGCACGTCTACGGCTACACGGAGGAGGAAATCGCCCGGGTGTCGGTGATGAACAAGCGCAACGCCCTGGATCATCCCTCCGCCCAGCTGGGGGCCAAGCTGACCGTCAAGGACGTGATGAAATCCAAGCTGCTGTCCTGGCCGGTCAAGCGCCTGGACATCAGCCCCACCTCGGACGGCGCCGTGGCCATCGTGCTCGCCAACGAGGACGTGGCCCGGGCCCACAGCAAGGCCCCGGTGTTCTTCGAGGGCGTGGGCTACCGGCTCGACACCGCCTACTGGAACACCCGCGACCTGGCCTTCCCCAACTACGTGGCCATGGCCGCCAAGGACGCCTACCGCATGGCCGGCATCACCAAGCCCGAGGAGCAGATCGACGTCTGGGAGCCCTACGATCCCTTCGACTACAAGGCCCTGCACCACATGAACGCCCTGATGCTCGACAAGAGCGGGCGCAAGGTGCGCCAGCTGCTGCTCGACGGCCAGCTGGAGCGCGACGGCTCCCATCCCATGTGTCCCTCGGGCGGGGCGCTGGGGGTGGGCAACCCCATCGCCGCCACCGGCCTGATGAAGATCGCCGAGCTGTACTTCCAGCTCTCCGGCCAGGCGGGCAAGCGCCAGGTCAAGAAGGTTCCCTACCGCGGCATCGCCCAGGCCTGGGGAGACCTGATGCAGGTGGGCACGGTGGTGGTGATGTCTTCCGAGGGGGCCATGCCCCGCCAGACCTGGTGGATGAAGGCCACCAGCAAGGATCTGCCCGGCACTCCCCTGCGCGAGGTCACCGATGTCGAGCACATCGTCTACAGCCCCGACCTGCGCTACAGCTGGGACAACGGCTTCGCACTGACCACCTACCTCGACGGCTTCAAGCAGGGCAAGCTGCGCGGCTCGCGCTGCCGCCACTGCGGGCGGATGATGATCCCGCCCCGTTCCTTCTGCGAGCTGTGCAACCTGAACGGGGTCCACGACTACTACGACCTCCCCGACACCGGCACTGTCAAGACCTTCACCCTCTCCCACGTCAACTGGGACTCCTCGCCGCTGCCCCGGGGCAAGACAAACATCTTCGCCGTCATCGCCATCGACGGCTGTCCCGAGGACATGGGACTGTGCCACATGCTGGGCGAGGTGGACCCCAAGGACGTCAAGGTGGGCATGCCGGTGAAGGCGGTCTGGAAGCCGGCCAAGGAGCGTACCGGCAGCGTCACCGACATCCTCTACTTCAAGCCGCTCCGGCGCCAGCCCGCCCGGGTGGAAGCGCCGGTGCGCATCAAGCCGGTGGAACTCGACAGCACCACTGCCCTCTCCTTCCCCGGCAAGATCCCGCTGAGCTACCGCTACACCGCCGGGCTGGGCGGCATCAAGTTCTACCAGGACCTGGCCCGGGGCAAGCTCTCGGCCAGCAAGTGCCCGCAGTGCGGCCAGGTGATGATCCCGCCGGCCGGCTTCTGCGAGTCCTGCCTGACCTCCTTCGAGCCCGGCAGGAACGCCAAGGCCCTCGATCCCCGCGCCGGCCGGGTGGCCTCCTACACCGTGATGCACGAGGACCGCTCGGGACACCTGCTGGACAAGCCCCAGATCGTGGTGCAGGTGGTCTTCCCGGAGGTCCGCGGCAGCATCTTCGGCCGCCTGCAGGCCACGGACCCGGCCAAGGTCTCCGTGGGCATGCCGGTGGAGCTGGTGCGCGGCAAGAAGAACCAGGGCCCCGAGGGGGTGTGGTTCAAGCCGCGCCGCCGGCGCTGACGGGCACCCGCTTCCTCCTCCTCGATCCGCCCGGAGCCCGGCTTCGGCCGGGCACCGGGCTGTTCACATCCTGAGTGCCGGAGTCGCCGGGGCGTATTGTCATCACCCCCCGCCCCGGGGCATAATCCCCGGAGACAGCAACCGTCACGCAATCGAGGTGCCTCCATGAGAGATCCTGTTCTGCGAATGGTCGCCGGCCTGGCCCTGCTCTGCCTCTGCCTGGCCTGCTCCTCGGCCACGGCGCCGGGGCCGCAGCCCTGCGTCTCCGACCCCGACTGCCCGGGAGGGCTGGAGTGCATCGACGGCTACTGCCAGCAGCCCTGCATGACCTCCGCCGACTGCCCCGACGGCCAGCAGTGCGTCTCCGGGGTATGCCACACTCCCTGCCAGGACGACTCCCAGTGCGCCGACGGGGAGCGCTGCCGTGACGGCTTCTGCCGCCCGGCCGAACCCACGGACGGCGGGGACGGCGACGGGGGCAACCAGTGCCAGGATGCGGACGGCGACGGCTACGGTCCCGGTTGCCCGGCCGGGCCCGACTGCGACGATGAAGATCCCTCCGCCAACCCCGGGGCCGAGGAGAAGTGCGCCGACGGCAAGGACAACGACTGCGACGGCGAAACCGACGAGCCGGACTGCGGCTGCACTCCCGGCGAGGTCGTTTCCTGCTACCAGGGTCCGGCCGGCACCGAGGGAGTGGGCATCTGCTCGGCCGGTCACGCCACCTGCCGCGGCGACCGCAGCTGGGGCGAGTGCCTGGGCCAGGTGCTGCCGGAGGACGCCGAGTCCTGCGACGGCCGCGACGAGGACTGCGACGGCGACACCGACGAGGAAGTGAGCAACCCCGGCTTCTGTTCCTCGCTGGGGGTATGCGCCGGCACCGAGGCGGTGTGCGAAGACGGCACCTGGCAGTGCCCCTACCCGCCGGAGTACCAGGTGCCCGACACCACCTGCGACGGGATCGACAACGACTGCGACGGGGTGCCCGACTCGGGCATCGACTGCGCCGGCACCTGCTGCCGGCCCGGCCAGATCTGCCGCTTCGACGCCTGCATCGCCGACCAGGGCGGCTGCAGCAGCGACGCCGATTGCCAGGAAGACTCCTACTGCCAGGACGGCGACTGCCTGCCCTACGGGGTGGGCCCGCGCGGCGACGACGGCAGCAACCCCGAGTGCACCCGGCTCATCTTCGCCGGCCTGTTCCAACCCAGCCTGCAGTGCCAGTGGCTGGGGCCGCCGGCCGGCGATCCCTATCCCAACCACCTGCAGGTGCTGGGCACCCCGGTGGTGGTCGACTTCGACTTCGACGGCGACCCGGCCACGGTGCGGCCGTCGATCGTGTTCAACTCCTACGACGGCCTGGACGGTGACTCCGGGGTGGTGACCACCCTGGACGGGGTGCTGCGCATCATCGACGGCGCCACCTGCGAGATCCAGTTCTCCCTGGGCCCCTACCTGAACGGCTGCAACCCGCCGGCGGCGGCCGACCTCGACGGCGACGGCCGGCCCGAGATCGTGGCCCACCTGAACAACGGCGGGGTCATCGCCTACCGCTACGACGCCGCTTCCGGCTCCTGGCAGACGCTGTGGACCGGCCACGACTCCAACGGCGCCCCGGTGACCTTCTCCGAGGGAGCCACCGGCTGGGGCGGACCTTCCATTGCCGATCTCGACGACGACGGCAGCCCCGAGGTGCTCTCGGGCGGTCTGGTGTACGACGCCGGCGGGCTGCTGGTGGATTCCTCCCTGGGGCTTGCGGTGCTGTGGCGCATCGGCTTTCCGGCGGCGGCCGACCTCGACGCCGACGGCCGGGTGGAGCTGGCCGGGGGAGTGGCCCTGTGGGAGTTCGACCCGGCCGGCCGGCGCTGGGTGCAGGAGTGGGGCGGCGCCGGCAACGGTTACACCGCGGTGGCCGACTTCGGCACCTTCGGCGCCGATCCGGCCGGCGACGATCGCACCGTGCTGGACGGCATCGCCGAGATCGCCGTGGTGGCCAACGGCTCCGCCCGCATCGACAACGTCCTGGGCCGTACCGTCTTCGGCCCCTACTCCCTGCCTTCCTCGAGCGGGGGCGGTCCGCCCACCATCGGCGACTTCGACGGCGACGGCCGGGCCGAGCTGGCCGCCGCCGCCTCGGACTCCTACACCGTGTTCGATCCCGACTGCCGGGGAGCACCCGACCCGGCCTTCTGCCCCACCGGCCGCTCGGACGGCATCCTCTGGACGCAGCCTTCCCAGGATCACTCCTCCAACATCACCGGCTCGTCGCTGTTCGACTTCGAGGGAGACGGCTCGGTGGAGGCGGTCTACGCCGACGAGTGCTTCGTGCGCGTCTACGACGGCAAGAACGGCCGGGTGCTGTACTCGCAGTGGCGTTCTTCCTGCACCTGGAACGAAAACCCCGTCGTGGCCGACACCGACGGTGACTACGCCGCCGAGCTGGTAGTGCCGGCCAACGAAAGCTGCGGCACCTCCCCCGACCTGGTCGACGGCATGGGCGGGCTGCCCTACGACACCTCTCCCGGGGGCCTGCCCATGGACCCGCTCTTTGCCGGCCTGCCCTGCAACGACGACGGCGATTGCCTGAGCGGCAACTGCGACGCCGGCCTGTGCCGCTGCAGCGGCGACGCCGAGTGCGGCGGGGCCACCGACGGCTTCGTGTGCGCGCCGCCACCGGCCGGCACCCCGGGCAGCGGCTCCACCTGCCGGGCCGAGTGGCGGGGCAGCATGCACGGCATCCGCGTCTACCGCGATGCCCTGGACCGCTGGGTGGGCTCGCGCACCATCTGGAACCAGCATGCCTACGCGGTGACCAACATCAACGAGGACGGCACCGTGCCGCGCACCTCCCAGGCGCAGCTCAACTGGCAGGTGGCGGGGCTGAACAACTTCCGCCAGAACGTCCAGGGCGACCTGCACCCCGAGTACTCGCCCGACACCACCGCCGGCCAGGGGGTGTTCTCGGCCGACTGCCCGGGGGGGGTACTCACCCTGACGGTGCGCATCTGCAACCGCGGCACCAGCCCCATCGCCGCCGGGGTGAACGTGGGCTTCTTCGACGGCGATCCCGACCAGGGAGGCACGCTGGTGTGCAGCGCCACGACCAGCGGCGACCTGCAGCCGGGCCAGTGCCAGGACGTCTCCTGCGCCTGGGCCGACGCCCCCACCGACCAGGGCCACGACATCGTCGTGGTCAGCGACTACGACGGCCAGCGCAACGAGTGCCTGGAGGAGAACAACCGCGCCTACATCCCCGGGGCCATCTGCAGGCTGCAGTGAACATTGTTGCGGCTTGACCGCGCAACCATGCCTGGGGCAGTATGGACGGCAATGTCACTCCCCGTCCTGCACGACACCCGTGATCCGGGTAAATATCGTAATCAAGCCGTATCCATGTCATGAGCCGATGAGGGGGAGGAATCCATGAGCACAAGAACCAGTACCTGGCTGTCGCTGGTCTCGCTGCTGGCCCTGCTGCTGGCCGTTGCCTGCTCGAGCAAGAACCGGCCCACACCCTGCGGCGACTCCAGCGACTGCCCTTCCGGCCAGTGGTGCCGGGACGGACTGTGCGTGCCGGGAAGCGGCTGCCAGTCGGACGACGATTGCAGCGGCGATCTGGGCCGCTGCCTGGTGGCACGGGCGGTCTGCGTCGAGTGCCTGGATAACGGCGACTGCGGCGCCGGTTACATCTGTTCCAGCAACTCCTGCGTGGCCGCCTGCGCGGGCGACGACGACTGCCCGGCCGGCACCCCCCGCTGCGATACCGCCAGCGGCCAGTGCTTCGAGTGCCTGGCCGACGGTGACTGCCCCCAGGGCAGCTTTTGCGTCGAACACACCTGCCAGGCCGGCTGCCAGTCCGACGACGACTGCTCCGGTTCCACCCCCCGCTGCCACCCGGCCACCTCCACCTGTGTCGAGTGCCTGATCGACGGGGACTGTCCCGACGACTACCTGTGCCAGAACAACGATTGCCAGCCTCCGGCCAGTTGCAACAACGACGACGACTGCCAGCGCGGCCAGATTTGCGACGGGGGCAGCTGCGTCACCGGCTGCCGCTCCTCGCGCGACTGCCCGCAAGGCACCACCTGTCTCAGCGACGTCGGTGACCATGGCATATGCGCCCAGTGCCGCGACAGCAACGACTGCCCGCAGTCCTTCACCTGCGAGAGCTACCAGTGCGTGTTCCACTGCCTGGAGGACGCCGACTGCGACCCTCAGGCCTGCGATACCACCAGCGGCCAGTGCGTCGACTGCACCGGAGACAGCCACTGCCCGGACCTGTACGTATGCCAGGACCATCAATGCGTACCCGGCTGCCGCCAGGACGACGACTGTTCCACCGGCCATTGCCTTACCGACACCCACACCTGCGTCGACTGCCTGGTGGTAGACGACTGTCCCCTGGGCCACCTGTGCCTGGACAATGCCTGCCTGCCCGGCTGCCAGGGTGACCGCGACTGCCCGGGCGATCTGCACTGCGAACCGTCCCTGGGCGAGCACGGCCTGTGCGTGGAGTGTCTCCAGGACGACGACTGCCCCCAGAACAACCGCTGTGTGGACAACCGTTGCGCCTTCACCTGCACCGACGACCAGGACTGCAACCCGCCCACGCCGGTGTGCGATGGCACAAGCGGGGTGTGCGTGGAGTGCCTGGGCAAGGACGACTGCCCGCTCGGCAACCTCTGCCGCGACAACACCTGCCAGCCCGGCTGCGAATCAGACCGCGATTGCCCCACCGGCTACGAGTGCTCGGCCGGCCAGTGCCGGCAGGTGTGCGTACCCAGCGGCGAGGAGGTCTGCGACGGTATCGACAACGACTGCGACGGTCGCACCGACGGAGACGATCCCCAACTGCTGCTCGAGCCCTGCGAACTGCAGGAGGGTGTCTGCACCGGTTCACTGCATGACGTCGGGCAGTGCGTGGACGGCCAGTGGCTGTCTTGCGGGCCGGCCCAGTACGGCCCGTCCTTCGGTGACGAGGTGTGCGACGATCTCGACAGCGACTGCGACGGCACCGGTGACGACGGCCTGCAGCTCGACTGCCAGGACCAGTACGTGTGCCAGGACGGCCAATGCACGTTCTCGGGCGGCTGCACCAGCCAGTGCGCCGAGGGGCAGACCGACTGCGACTTCCTGGACAGTTCCTACGTCAAGGTCTGCGGCAACATCGACGAGGACCCCTGCCTGGAGTGGGACAAGCAAGACTGTCCTCCCAACTCCTGGTGCGATCCCTTCATCTTCAACCAGTGCATCTGCTCCTACCAGGAGTGCGGCCAGGAATGCTGCGCCGAGGGCCAGGTGTGCAACGACCAGGGCGGCTGCTGCACCCCCGACTGCCCGGCCCGTACCTGCGGCCCCGACGGCTGCGGCGGCTTCTGCCAGTGCGACCAGCCCAACGATTACTGCCTCGATGGCGTCTGTGTCTGCTCGCCCTCCTGCGTGGGCAAGCAGTGCGGCGACGACGGCTGTGGCGGTTCCTGTCCCGACACCTGCCGGGACGGCACCCACTGCGAGGACAACGTCTGTGTCTGCGATTTCGTCGACTGCAACGGCACCTGCTGCGACGAGGGCGATGTCTGCAACAGCTCGACCGGGCAGTGTTGCACCCCGCAGTGTTCCGGCCGGGAGTGCGGTCCCGACGGCTGCGGCCACACCTGCGGCACCTGCGCCGACAACGAGATCTGCCAGGACGGCACCTGCGTTTGCCAGCCAGACTGCACCGGCAGGGAATGCGGCTGGGACGGCTGCAGCG
>QMME01000044.1 GCA_003647095.1 Deltaproteobacteria bacterium | reverse complement strand
CGTGCGCAAGATTCGCGAGTCATTGCTGCTGAGCAAGGCCGAGCTGGCCCGCAAGGCGGGCCTGAGCGCCCTGACCATAGACCGGGTGGAATCTGGTCATAGCTGCCGCATGGACACCAAGCGCAAGATCATCCTGGCGCTGGGCATGCGGCTTTCGGACAAGGACAAGGTCTTCGGCTCCCGCGAGGAGACCGCAGACGATCCTGACCGGGACGGGTGAGGCATGAGTCCCGGATCGGACTGCAAGGACGGGTGACGCCCATGGCCAAGGCCAAGAACGTTGTCGGATTGGACATCGGCTCCAGCGCGGTCAAGCTGGTACAGCTGAAAGAGACCAAGCGCGGCTACCAGTTGCAGAACCTGGGGTTGTCTCCGCTGCCTCCGGAGGCCATCATCGATGGGGCCATGATGAACTCCACGGTCATCGTGTCCACCATTCGCGATCTGGTCCAGTCGCTGCGCATCAGGCACAAGGAAGTCGGCCTGGCCATCAGCGGCCACTCGGTGATCATCAAGAAGATTCCCCTGCCGGCCATGACCGAGGAGGAACTGGAAGAGTCCATCCAGTGGGAGGCCGAACAGTACATCCCCTTCGACATCAACGACGTGAACATCGACGTGCAGGTGCTCACCGCCGAACCCAGTGAACAGGGGCAGATGGACGTGCTTTTGGTGGCCGCCAAGAAAGATATGATCAACGATTACCTGGCGGTGGTGCAGGAGGCCGGGCTGACTCCAATGGTAGTCGACGTGGCCACCTTCTGTATCCAGAATGCCTTCGAGGTCAACTATGACATTCCCGGTGCCGATACCGTGGTGCTGATCAACATCGGTGCCTCGGTGATAAACATCGATGTCATGGCCGCGGGTACCTGGGCCTTTTCCCGGGACATCTCCATGGGGGGCAACATGTTCACCGAGGAGATCCAGAAGCAACTCAACGTCAGCCATGACGAGGCCGAGGCGCTCAAGCTGGGTGGCCATGCCAGTGCCGATGCCGAGTCGGTGGTGCCCCAGGAGGTGGAACGGGTCATTGCCGCCGTGGCCGAGAACATGGCCGGTGAGATTCAGCGTTCCCTGGACTTCTATGCCGCCACGGCAGCCGACAGCCAGATCAGCCGTATCTATCTCTGCGGGGGAACCTGTCGCCTACCATCGCTGTACAAGATTATCGAGAACAAGGTCGGGGTACCGGTCGAGATCATGAACCCCTTCCGCAACATCGAGTTCGATCCCAAACGCTTCGACCCGGAGTACATTCGCCAGGTGGGTCCATCGGCGGCGGTGTCGGTGGGCCTGGCGGTGCGCTCACCGGACGACAAGTGAGGGTGCGGCCATGATTAGAATAAACTTACTGCCAATCAGAGCCGCCAAGAAGCGCGAGTACGTCAAGCAACAGCTGCTGTTGTTCGTGGTGCTGATCATCGGCACCCTGGTGGGCCTGTACTTGTGGTACGACATGGTGGAGGGCGAGATCACCTCCAAGAAGAAGGAGATCGAGCAGATCAAGGCCGACATCGCCCAGTACAACCAGGCCATCGGCCAGGTGGAAAAATACAAGAAGATGCAGGAGATGCTCACCCGCAAGCTACAGATCATCGATTCGCTGGAGAAAGGCAAGACCGGCCCGGTACGGGTGCTGGATCGCCTGAGTCAGATCATCCCCAAGCAAGTATGGCTGATCGAATGGCTGGAAAAGGGCAGCATGGTCCAGGTCACGGGAGAGGCCCTGACCATGGAGGACGTGGGTAACTTCATGCGGGTGCTGTCCACGGCGGAAGTGAGCAATGTCTCCGCCGGCAAGGCGGGCGAGGAAGCGGCCGGTGCCGGCGGCAAGAAGGAGAAAAAACCCGCTGGTGCCAAGAAGTACTTTACCAACATCCAGCTGGTCTCGATGGAGAAGGCGAAGGAAGACAAGTACAACCTGAATTACGTCAAGTTCGTGCTCACCATGCGCGTCCATTACGACATCTGAGAAGACGGACGCGAGGGAGAGATAGGCCATGGAGAAGTTTTACGCTGCCGTCCAGAAGCTGCCGCTGGTCCAGAAGGTGGCCTTCCTGGTGTTCGTCGTGGCCATGCTGATTGGCGGCCACTACTTCCTGATCTTCCAGGACCAGCAAGGCGAACTCAAGAAGCTGGACAGACAGATCAAGAAGCTCGATGACGAGCGGCAGGAGAAACAGGAAATCGCCGCCAACCTGTCCACCTTCACCAAGATGGTGGAGTTTCTCAAGCAGAAGCTGGCCGAGAAGAACAAGAATCTCCCTGAAAACACCAACATGGACCAACTGTTGAAGACCCTGAACGAGATTTCCCTGAAGTCCGACATTCGTATAGTCAAGTTCGTACCACTGAAAGAGGTCAGGCGAAATTTCTACGCCGAGATCCCCGTGGCCATGTCCCTGGAGGGAAATTATCACGAGGTGCTTACCTTCTTCGACTCCGTGGGCAAGGAAGATCGCATCATCAATATCACCAACATCACCATGAAGGATCCCAGCATGCAAAACGGCAAGATCGTCTTGAAAGTCGACTGCCAGGCCAAGACGTTCCGCATGTTGCGCGAGAACGAACTGCACAAGAAGCCGGCCAAGGGTAGAAAGAAGCGCGGCAAGGCGGGTAGGAAATGAGCGGACACTCGATAGTGCGGACCGGCACCTGGTCCCTTGAGGAAGGCTGGTAAAGAGATGATACCTGTTCGCCGGACGAGACTCGGACGATTGCTGGAACGCCCGCGCCAAGTGGTGAAGGCGGCTGTTTCTCTCGCGTCGGTGCTGGTGCTGGTGGCCGGCTGCGAAGGCAAGAAGCCACCGCCTCCCCGGCCCCGAACTACTCCCAGCGCGGCCAAGATGGCTCCCTCGATCATGTCCATGACCGAGGACAAGGTAACCGTGCCCAGCTACATATACTCACCGGTGGGCAAGCGCGATCCCTTCCGTTCCTTCTACAAGGTGATAAAAAGCAAGGCCAAGGCGAAAATCGGCGGCATTCTTACCCATTTCGAGATCGACCAGCTCAAGCTCACGGCCATCATCTCCGGTATCTCTCGCCCCCGGGCCCAGGTGGAGCTGCCTGACGGCAAGGGCGTGGTGGTGAAAGTTGGCACGCGTATTGGCAAGAACTACGGGCGGGTAGTGCGTATCAAGAACGACGAGGTGGTGATCGCCGAGGATTTCCGGGATCACCTGGGGCGCAAAATGACCAATTACATTCACATGCGCCTGGAGAACAAGCCCGGTGAACGAAAGTGAGTAAGAGGGGTTCGCGGCGATGCACTATTACCATGCAAGGAGAAGATCCATGGCTTCATGGACGAGAATGGCAGGCTGCTTGCTGTGTGCGGCTCTGATCGGGGCACCCGCGGTGCCGGCCGCGAGCGCCGGTCCGCCACAGAACACCGTCAACCGGCTAGAGGTGAAGCCTGCCGGGCAATCCACCCGCATCACCTTGTATACCCGGCGAACACCTACTTTCACGGTGTTCAAGCTGGCCAACCCGGATCGACTGGTGGTGGATCTGATGGGTGTCGAGTTTGCAAAACTGGACCTGCCACGCACCATCGAGGATGGCCGCGTGTCACGTATCGCCTCGGCCCACTTCCAGCAGGCGGGCCGGGCGGTCAGCCGCCTGATCATCGGCATGGAACCTGGCGTCAAGTTCGATGCCCGGGTGGAGAGGGGCAACGTGGTGGTGGTGCTCTCGGGTTCTTCCGGAGATGGTGACAAGACCCGGCCGAGCCAGGCCTCGGTTCCCGCTCCGGAAAAAACGCCCCGGCCGGAAACGGTCCCGCCAACTGTGGCAAGGCCGGAAAAGCCTGCTCCACCCGCCGATCACCGCGTGGTGGAGAGCCGCGGTAATCCCACCCGGGCCCGGCCGGTGGTCATCCGCCACATCGGCGTGGACGGCCAGGGGCGCGTAGTGGTGGATGCCTCGGGTCCGGTGGATGCCTACCAGGTGCTGGAAGTCTTCAAGCCCTTCCGCCTGGTGGTGGATATCTTCAAAGCCAGCATGCCCCGGGCAGCCATGGAGCGCCGCCTGGCCGGTGGCGCCATCGAGAGGATTCGTGCCGCCCGGCACCCCGACAAGGTGCGCGTGGTCATGGATTGTCGTAACGGTCAACGCGTCGCTTACCGTGTTGCCCGCAGGTCCCGGGGACTGGGGGTGATTCTCGGCAAGGCCGCCGAACTTCTGGCCAGCAAGACGGTTGCCGGAAAGAAGGCCGTAACCGCGGCGGACAGCACGTCCTCACCCAAAGGGGAGAAAGTTGCTGCCACCATGCCTGCTGCCGGGGTAGAACCCGGTCGTACCGGCGTGGTTCGCGACATCGACTTCCGCCAGGAAAAGAAGCAGGCCCGGGTAGTAATAGACCTGGACGGCGAGGCCCGGGCCCGACTGGTACACAGTGATGCACGTTCCGCGGTGTTGGAACTGGAAAACTGCCAGCTGCCGATGTTCCTGGAACGTACCCTGGACACCAGCGCTTTTGGAGGAGCGGTACGCTCGGTCAGTGCCTACCGGGCCAACGGCAAGGTCAAGCTGGTGGTGGCCACCAGCAAGGCGGTGAACAATCGCCTGGAGCGCCGCCAGGGCAAGTTGCAGTGGGTATTCGACAGCCCCGCTTCCCAGGATTCACCGCTGGGAGCCTCGGGCGGGCAAGCCGGCGAAGTAGCGGTGCGTTACCAGCCGGACGAGGTGGCCGGCTACTCGGTACGGCGCCCCGAATTGTCGGCGGCCGCCGGTTCGGGGCCCCGCAAGCGCAGCAAGTTCCGGGGCAAGCGCATCTCGCTGGACTTCAAGGATGCCGACATCCACAACATCCTGCGCCTGATAGCCGATGTGGCCAAGCTCAACATCATCACCAGCGACGATGTCAAGGGTAGCGTCACCATTACCATGCGCAACGTACCCTGGGACCAGGCACTGGACATCATCCTCAAGACCAAGAAACTGGGCCAGGTGCGCCAGGGTAACATCATCCGCGTGGCCACCTTGAAGGAGCTTGCCGAGGAACAGAAACTGGCACGCGAGGCGGCAGCCGCCAAGCGCGAGGTGGATCCCCTACGGGTGCGCTTGATCCCGGTCAACTTCGCCGTGGCCGCGGACATCGAGAAGCAGGTCAAGGACATTCTCAGTGAGCGGGGCTCGGTCTCCATCGACACTCGCACCAACGTGCTCATCGTCAAGGATGTGCTGGAGAACCTGGTCAAGGCCGAGGGACTGGTGCGTTCGCTCGATACGGAAACCCCACAGGTTCTCATTGAAGCCCGCATCGTCGAGGCCAACACCCAGTTCGTGAGGGAGGTTGGCATACAGTGGGGTGGCGACCTGGGCTTCACCCAGGCCAATGGCAATCCCACCGGACTGCCCTTCCCCAACAACGTGTCGGTGGTAGGCGGAGCCGACGACTCGCAGACTACCAATCCCCTGGCGGGCATCGTCTCGCCGGGCCACTACGCCATCAACCTGCCGGCCGCGGTGGGCGCCGGCTCCGGTGGTGCCCTGGGTTTCATGCTGGGTTCGGCCAGCGGCAACGCTCACCTGAACCTGCGCCTCAGCGCCCTGGAGAACCAGGGTGCGGTCAAGATCATCAGCGCTCCCAAGATCACCACCCTGGACAACCAGAAGGCCAAGATCGGCCAGGGCGTGTCCATTCCCATCAGCGTAGTGTCGGCGGCCGGAGTCAATACCCAGTTCGTCGAGGCCAAGCTGGAACTGGAAGTGTCGCCGCACATAACCCAGCAGGGCAGCATCCTGCTCAGCATCAAGGTGCGCAAGAACGAGCCGGACTTCTCGCGTACCGGTGCCCGGGGCGATCCCACCATCCTGAAGAAGGAAGCAGAGACGCAGGTGCTGGTACGGGACGGCGACACCACCGTCATCGGTGGCATCTATACCCGCAAGACTTCGGAGACGGTGAGTGGTATTCCCGTGCTTTCGCAGATTCCGGTCCTGGGTTGGTTCTTCCGCAACACCAAGAAGAACGACGATCGCACCGAGCTGCTCATCTTCATCACTCCCAGGATCGTAAACCGCATGCAGGCCACCGTGTCGCAACGGTAGCCGGGCGGGAACCTGGCAGGGAGGAAGTCATGAATGCGAGTGGACGCAAGACGATACTGGCGGCGTTGCTGCTGGTGAACGTGCTGGGCGCGGGTTGTGTCGCCAACGACAACTCGCTGGCCATATACCGGGTGCTGGACCTGAAAATCGAACAGGGAGATCAGCCCGACACCTACGTGTGTGTCATCGATCCCGGACAAGCCCAGGGCAGCTACTGTGATAGCGGTACCCTGGATTTCGATACCTCTTTCTGGAACGACCAGGGACCATTTTTCACCCTGTGGATCTCCCTGGTGAACTACCTGCCGGAAAACAGCAATGTCGACATCGGCCAGCTCAACACCAACGACATCCGCCTGGAGAGAATCGAGGTCAGGTATCGCTGGGAAGGCACGACTACCCAGGAAACCATGGCGGAAGCCGGTCTGGACATGTTGAAGATCCTGGAAGACAGCTCGGTTGTGGCCGAGATCCACGTATCGGGAGATCGCATCCCGGCAAGTAGCGACGGGATAAACCCGACCGAGTATTATCCCGTGGAAGTGATAGCCATTCCTCCCGATGTGGGTACGGTCCTTTCCAACAGCCTCAGCTCCCTGGACGACTCGGTGCTGCGTAAACTGACCCTGACCATGTACTTGCGAGCCGTGGGTACCACGGTGGGTGGCACCCACGTGGAATCGGCCGATTATCGCTTTCCCATAGGCCTGTGCAACGGTTGTTTGAACGGCATGTCCGGCTGCTATCCCGGCCAGAACCCCTATACCAACAGGTGCTTATTGTCAAAGTGAACCTTTTCCAGCGGTTCCTGAACCTCCCGAGAGAGACAACCCAGTTCCATCGCAATCTCCCACCCGGGGCGAAGCATTTCCTACCTCGACAGCAATCTCTCCAGAATATCCCGCACCGCTGGGCGCATTTCCCGGACCGCGGCCGGAGCGGGAGGTGCTAGTCTCTGCACCGGCCTTGACATGGAAGTGGGGCTCGGCTACAAGATTGCTGGCATGGGAGAGGGCGGTACCGTCGAGCCGGGCGTGGCCTCCGGGGCCCTGGCCTGGTTGTACCTGTGCCAGGGAGGTGTTCAGCAGGCCAGGCGCATGTTCGAGCGCCTGCTAGCCGTCGATCCCGGCAACAGCGAGGCCAGACGGGGCCTGGAACGTTGCCACCAGTTGGAGTACGGAGGAGGAATGAACATGAACGACAGCAAGCGCCTGCAGGTGCTGAGGTTGTTGCTGGCCCGGCTAACCGGCCAGCCCGCCCCCGTGGTGGAGATGGCCGCCGGGTCCGTGGCCGAGGGTGCCGGGTCGCCGGATCCCGTGCAGCGCAGGTTGCAGCTGCTGGAGCAGATGCTGCAGCGAGTGCGGGCGTGGCGTAGAGAACTCTAGGGGGAAAACATAGACGAGCAGACTGGAGGAATCATGTCATTCGATGAAATTCTACGTGAGGCCTGTAATTTGGTTCCCGGCAGCCGGGTGGCGGTGCTGATGAACATGGACGGCCTGGTAGTCGCCCGCCATGAACGGCAGCCGGCCGGCGTGGACCTGGAGGCGGTGCTGGTAGAGATGGTCGGGGCGCTGGCTACCAGCGGCCAGGTGGCGCGGGAGGTGGAGGGAGCACGGTTTACCGATGCCGTGTTCGACCTGGGAGTCGGTACATTGGTGGTGCGCATGTTGCCCGAGGATCACTTCGTGGCGTTTTGGCTGGGTCCCGAGACCGCCAGTGGACGGGCTCGCTGGGCGTTGCGGGTCCTGCAAGTAGACTTGAACAAGGAGCTGGCAGCATAGGAGGAAGTCCGTGTATTCTACCAGCGAGTTTCGCCGGGGCCTGAAAATCGAACTGGACGGAGAGCCTTACATCATCGTCGAGTTCCAGCACGTCAAGCCGGGCAAGGGGGGGGCTTTCGTGCGCACCAAGCTCAAGAGCCTGGTTTCGGGGAACGTAATTGATCGCACCTTTCGCTCTGGTGACAAGGTTGGTAAACCCGACCTGGAAGAGAAAGAAATGCAGTTTCTCTACCGCGAGGGTGACGAGTTTCACTTCATGGACAGCAGTACCTACGAACAGCAGTTCATCGGCCGTGAACACCTGCAGGGAGCAGATGCCTTCTTACGTGAGAACGTCGATGTAACCGTGTTGTTTCACAACGGAAAACCAATCGGACTTGATTTGCCAAACTTCGTCGAGCTCACTGTTGTCAAGACCGATCCCGGCATCAAGGGTGACACGGCCAGCGGCGGCACCAAGCCGGCGGAGCTGGAGACGGGAACGACGATTCAGGTGCCATTGTTCATCCAACCGGGAGATTGCCTGCGCATCGATACACGAACCGGCCAGTACGTAGAAAGAGTAAAGCGAGACTGAGGCGGCGGCTGGTGCTTGTTCTGCCGCCGGTGAAGCGCCTGGACGGAGGTGGCCAGGCGTAACGGTCAGGAATGGCGCCTGCCAGCGTCTGATTACTGGGAACAGGCCATGTCGTCTAAAAAGAATTTGACTGTACTGACCTCTCGGGGTACCATGTAATGTCGGTGCCCGCTCGCAAATACTTGCGGGAGAAGGGTTTTTTGTGCCCGCGGTGGCCGGAAGGATGCCTCCGGGGCAGAGTGGAATGTGTGGCCCCGGGGCCGAGGGGTGGATGCGTGCCAGCCGGGGTCGGTGGTAACACGAGAGCTGCTGTCAGGACAGGTTTGGCGTGGCAATAAACAAAAACAAGATCAATGATAACGCTCTTCGCTTCATCCAGAAGGGCCAGATCAAGAAGGCCATAAAGGAATACGACAAGATTCTGGCCGAGGATCCCGGCGACGTCCGGACCTTGCTGAAAAAGGGAGACCTGCTGGTTCGTATAGGTGACCGTGCCCAGGCAGTGGATTCCTACCTGCAGGTGGCTGATACATATTCGAAGCAGGGTTTTCACCTCAAGGCGGTCGCCGTGTTCAAGCAGATTCTGAAGATCGACTCCTCCCGGGTGAACGTCAACCTGCGCCTGGCCGAGGAGTACCAGAACCTGGGAATCGTCGGCGATGCCATGTCCCACTTGCAGATCGTGGCTGCCTACTACGAGCAGAACGACATGGGACGGGAGTTGCTGGAAATCCTGCGCCGCATCGTCGATCTCGATCCAGACAATATTCCCAGTCGCATCAAGCTGGCGGAGATGTACTCCCGTGAGGGCATGGTAGCAGAGGCGGTCGAGGAGTTTTCCCGGGCTGCAGAAGATCTCAAGGCAGCCAACCGCATCGAGGACTATATCAAGGTCAGTGAACGCCTCATATACCATGATAATTCCCAGATCGACCTGATCAAGGAACTGGCCAACATTTACCTGCAACGGGGAGACACCAAGAGGGCGCTGGGAAAACTGCAAATCTGCTTCAAGGCCGATCCCCAGGACCTCACCGTTCTGAACATGTTGGCCCAGGCTTTCCAGGATCTGAACCAGCTTTCCAAGACAGTCTCGGTGTACAAGGAAATTGCCAAGATTCACCAGGAGCAAGGTGAACTGGACCGGGCCGAGAAGATGTACCGGCGGGTACTGGAGCTGTCTCCCGAAGATCCCGAGGCCCAGGCTGCGCTGCAGCAGATGGGGGGAGGGGTCGAGGAAATGGCCCTGGCGGAGGAAGATCTCCTGGAGATAGCGGAAGAGCCGGCCCAAACCCTGCCAACCGCCTCCATTCCCGCGCCTGATGACGAGGAACCCACCCTTTACGAAAACCGGCCCGAAATCGTGCTGGAAGCTCCCGGTAACGAGCTGGTGGAGGAGGAGTTGCCGGGAGTCGAGGAAGTGCTGGAGATCGAGCCGGAGATCGACGAGATCGTCGATGTCACGGCGGCTGGACTCACGGAACCGGCCGTTGCCGCGTCCGAACTGGACCGGGAGACCATCAGTCGTCTGCTGACAGAGACCAGCGTCTACATCAAGTACGGTCTGCAGAGCAAGGCCTATGAGCACTTGACCAAGGTGTTCGAGCTGGATCCCAACAACATCGAGGCGCACGACAAGCTCAGAGAGATCTACATGCAAGCCGGCCAGCTCGAGCACGCCGCGCAGGAACTGGTAACCCTGGTTCAGCTCAATCAGCGCGCCGGTCACGTGAAGGCAGCCCGCAACCACCTGCAAGCCCTGTTCAACATCGTACCCGATCACCCGCAAGGCCTGGTCCTGGCCCAGCAACTGGGTGTGGATGCCGGTAGTGGCGGGGCCGCTGGGGAGCAGGTCGTTACGGAACTGGACGATGCTGCCCTGGAAATACCCGCCTCTGGTGAAGAGGAACTTGAGGTAGACATTGAAGACGACCTGATTGCAGAAGAAGATCCTACCAGCTTGGCTACCAGTACTCTGCTGGAAATGGAGGGCGGCGAGGAGGCAACCGCCGGGCAGGTGCCCACCCAGGAGCTGTCTTTCGATGAAGGCGAAGAGACCGTCGAGGCCTCCATGATGCCCACCGGCGAGATGTCACTCGACGAGGTGGAGATTCTCTCGGCGGCCGAGGTACCTGATGATGTCCGGGACATTGCCGATGCCGCAGTAGTTGCCGGAGGTGCTGTAGGGACCGAGGTAGAGGAGGTTTTCGATACCACCAAAAGTGGTGAGCAGGAACTGATCGACCTAGGAGACGATGAGCAACTCTTCGAGGTGTCCGACGACAGCGTGAGCGAAGCCGAGCCGGTGGAGTCGTTGCCCGAGCCCGCGGAGGTGGAACTGACCGAGGCAGATGAGTTGCCCCTGGCTCCCGAACCCACCACCGAGCCCAGTGCCGCCTTCGAGGATGCCGCACGTTCAGCAGCCACTGAAGCAGAGGTCGCTGCTACTGCCGAGCAGGAGGTCGAAGAAGCTGCCACCGAGGAAGACCTGGAAGACGAGCTGGATGAACTGGACTTCTTCATTCAGCAAAAACTGGTGGATGAGGCCCGCGAGGAACTGGAAAGGTTGCTCGAATCCTATGGAGAACGGCCTGAACTGGTGGAAAGGCGCCAGCTCCTGGAGCGGTTGGAAGATGGTGGTGAGGTTCCCGTGGCTGCCGAGACCGGCGAGGAGTTCGACCTGGCTGCCGAGTTGGAAAGCGAGGTCGAAGAAGACTTTGCCGCCGCACCGTTGGACGACGATTTCCAGTACAGCGTGGAAGATGTCTTTTCCGAATTCAAGAAAGGAGTAGAGAAGGTTCTCGATAGTGGCGATTCGGCAACCCATTACGACCTGGGCATCGCCTACAAGGAAATGGGGTTGATGGACGATGCCATCCACGAGTTCCAGATAGCTTCACAGGACCAGTCCCGTCAGGTCGCCTGCCTGACCATGATCGGCCTGTGCCTGAAGGAAAAAGGCCAGTATTCCGAGGCCGTCAACCGCTTCAAGGAAGCCCTGCATGGTCCCGATCTGGGTGAGCAGGAGGCCACTGGAATCTATTACGAGATGGGCAACACCTACGAGTTGCTCGGCGACAACAAGGAAGCAGCATTCTACTACAACAAGGTTCACAAACGAGACGCCAACTTCCGTGATGTGGCCAGTAAGCTAAAAAAGCTGGCGGGTTCCCAGGGAGCCGCGAAGAAGGATGGTCCGGGTGGCAAGAAGCCGGCCAACCCCAAGAACAACATTTCCTATATGTAAGGATGCCAGGGAACTGGCGGGAAAATGCCATGATACGGCTGGCAGGGTAAAACGACCATCATGAACTACCTTGATTACTTCCAGCTCAAGCAGGAACCATTTTCCAATGCCCCGGTGACTCGTTTCTACTTCAACAGCGCCCAGCACTCACGGGCCATGATGCGGCTGATGTTCGCGGTGGAGAATATGCGCGGGCTGGCCATATGCGTGGGCGATATCGGTGCCGGCAAGACCACCCTGGCCCGGCGTATGCTCGACAGCCTGCCCGAGGAGAAATACGAAGCCGCCCTGCTGGTAATCATCCATTCCGGTATAACCGCCTCTTGGTTGTTGCGCCGTATCGCCTTGCAACTCGGGGTGGCCAGTCCCTCGGAAGACAAGCTCTCGTTGTTGAGCCAGTTGTACCAGCGGCTGGTGGAAATCTATGAAGAGGGACGCAAGGCGGTGGTACTCATCGACGAAGCCCAGATGCTGCAGTCACGGGAGTTGATGGAGGAATTTCGGGGGCTGACCAATTTGGAGGTGCCCGAGCGCAAGCTGCTGTCGTTCGTGTTTTTCGGCCTTCCCGAATTGGAAGACAACCTGATGCTGGATCCCCCGCTGGCGCAACGGGTTGCTGTCAAGTACCGAATCGAACCGTTCAACCTGGAGTCGGTGGAAGCCTACATCAAGCACCGCCTGCGCCTGGCTGGTTCTCGCAAGATGTTGTTCACCAGTCAGGCGGTGGAGCGCATACATTATTTCAGCCAGGGAACGCCGCGCCTGATCAACACCATCTGTGATAATTGTCTCTTCGAAGCGGTGCTGGCTCGTAAGGCGGTGGTGGATCGGGCACTGGTGGGACGGATCGCCGATACCCTGGGCCTGGATCCTGACCGTCAGGTGCCCGAAACCATCATGGCGCGGCGCCAGGCAGGAGTGCTGGCTCCTCGGGATTCCAGTGCTGGACGCATTGCCGGCGGTGTGTCGGCGCAACCGGTGTCCATGGAAGAGATCGACAGGTACCTCGATTCGTTGTCCAAGAGCTGAGGTGTTGTGCGGGCTCGAAGCAGTGGAGTACGAGTGACCGCCGCCATGACGGCAAGCTCGGGTGACGTCGTGGTATGGATAATCAAAGGGAAAAATTTGCTCCGGCCCGCCGTCCGCGCGACAATGCCAAGTGATGATTTTACTTGACAGAATCATTGTCGTGGACGCAGAATGCGGCTCGCTGTGCGGGTGTAATTCAGTGGTAGAATGCAAGCTTCCCAAGCTTGACGTCGTGGGTTCGACTCCCATCACCCGCTTGTGATACACACGCCCTGGTCGCTGGCCGGGGCGTTTTCTTTTTCCGGGAGCCTGGTTCTTGGGAACGGCAAGAAGCAAGAGATTCCCCCTGATGCTTTACCTGCTGGCACTGTTCCTGTTGCTGGTGCTGGCAGCCGGTATCTGGGTTGCCAACTCGCCACTGGCATCCGAGAGCCTGTGCGACAAGATCCGCCAGGCGCTGGGCCGGGCCCTGGGAAAACCGGTAACCACCGGCAAGTGTTCCATAGATATCATTCCCCCGGCCCTGGAGGTTGCCTCCCTGCGTGTGGGTAGTGAGTCTGAACGCCCCTGGTTCGAGGTTTCCCGTCTCCGGGTGGAACTCGATTCCTTGTCCTTGCTGGGGGGGCGACTGGCCCTGTCCCGGGTGCGGCTGTGGGAGCCGCGCGTGCGTTGGCAAGTGACTACCTCGGGCATAGTGGGCCTTCCTTCCCCGGCAGCTTCCGGTCAGGGGCAAGCTGCGGCTGGCAACTGGCTGCCGGAACGACTGGAGTTGTTCCGCGGTCAAGTCGACCTGGCACTTCCCGGCAGCAGACGCGTGCGCCTTTCCGACCTGCAGGTGCAAATCGACGATCTGGGCGATGGTGAGATGGCAGTGCACCTGAGCGCCGGTGGAGGAACCCTGTTCGACCAGCGCCTGGGAGATCCCTGGCCGTTGGATGAACTGCAGGTGACGGGTGTGGCGGGAGCAGAATCTGTCTTCCTGGAGCACTTGTCGCTGCGCTCTGCCGGATTCTCCATGCAGGGTTCCCTGCAGCTGGAACTGGCGGCCCCGGAGGGAGGGGCGGGACTGGCCTGGTTGCCGCCTGGTTGGCGCCCCCGGGGTCGGCTGCGCCTGCAGCTTCCCCTGACCGAGCTGGCTCGCTGGTGGCCGGCGGGAGGGGGGCGGGGGGTACTCGACGTGGATGTCACCACGGAGCAGGCGGGCCGGCTGATCACCGTGGCTGCCAGGGGGGAGAAAATCGCCCTGGCCGGGACACCTCCGTTTTCCCTGGACGTTCGCGTGACGGTGAGCGCAGAAGAAGTGGCACTGGAAAGGCTGGTAGTGAAACGCGAGCAGGCCAGCCTGGCTGGTCACGGACGGATGAAGTTACGGGAGCCCTTCGCTTTCTCGGTTGACCTGAAAACCAGTGAACTGGCCGTGGGGCGCTGGCTGTCGGGACTGCGCTTGCCGGTGGCCATCCAGAGCCGGGTCAGCGGCGATATCTCCCTGGAGGGTTCCCTGGCGGGCAGAAGGGGACCCCGAGTCGTGGCCCGCAGCGACCTGCAACTGAAACACACCGTCATCCGTTGGCAAGCGCAGGACCGGGAGTGGAACGGATCCTGGCCGGTGGCCAACCTTCAGGGACAGGTCCACTGCGACGGGCAGGGGTTGCGCTGGAACGATATCCACTGGCAACTGGGTGCCAGCAGTGTTCTCTCGAGTGGGTACCTGGATTGGCGGCGGGGGCTCGTCAAACTGGACGGCCGGGCCGCTCCCTTGTTGCTGGCCGACCTGGCCGGGTCTGGCGGTGTTCCCCTGGCGGGCCAGGGGCAGCTCGAGGTACATCTGGAAAGGGAGCGGGAAGACTACCGGGGAAAAGTCGATTTCGCCATGCACGGGGTGAAGCTGGGACAGCGCCACCTGGGGCAGGCCCGGGGAACGGTCAGACTGGGTGACGGCTTGGCTCGCCTGGACAACCTGACCCTGCGGGGGCCGGGGGGACGCTTGTTCATCAACGGCAAGGCAGGATTGCGCGCACCCTACCCGCTGGGGTTGGTTGTGGACCTGGCCGAGGCCCGTCTTGCCGACCTGTTGACGGTAGTCCAGGGTGAACGGCCACCGGCCTGGCTGGATGGCCGGGTGGGTGGCCGGGTGCTGGTATCGGGGGACCTGGCGGCACCGGCGCTGGCCCTGCAGGTGGCCGCCCGCCAGATCCGAGTGGGGCCGCAACTGGTCGACGAAGCCGGACTGGTGGGACACCTGGAAGGTGGCAGCTGGCACCTGGACCTGCTCGAGGCTCGACTGGGACCGGGCTGGATATATGCCCGGGGCGACATCACCCCGGGGCTGGAGCTAGACGTGTCGGTATATTCCACTGGATTGCGCGCCAACTCGTTTTCCTGGTTGCCTGGTGGCGGCGCCCTTGATTTCCGTCTCGATCTGCACATGGGTGTCAAGGGGCGCCTGCTTGCTCCGCAGATTACCGGCTGGGCCAAGGTATACGACACCCGGTTGGAAGGGCGTTCACTGGGGGACTCCTTCGTTTCCGCCCGAGCCACAACGGAGTCGATCAAGGTCCAGGGACGTTTTTTCGGCCGGCAGCTCCGGGTGGACGCCAGCATGCTGACGGAGCCGTTTCTGCCCTTCACCGCGCGGTTGGATTTCGACCTGCCGGAGCTGGCTCGCTTACTGCCGCTGGGGCAGGGAGGGAATTTCTTCGCTGCTCGCCTGGCCGGGCATCTACAGGCCCGGGGACTGGTACTGCGGCCGTTGCAGTCGCAGGGGCAGCTGCTGCTGGAAAAGCTGTCGCTGGTACTGGCCGGGGCCCGCTTGCAGGCAGACGGCCAGTGGCGTTTGCAACTACGTGGTGGCCAACTGCAGCTGGAACCGCTACGCTTGATTGGGCGCCAGGCCTCCATGCGTCTCAGCGGCACCTGCGAGCTGGGTTCGGGTCCAAGATTATTGCTGGAGGGGCGGGCCAGCCTCAGATTGCTGCCGCGTTGGTTCAACTGGTTGCAACGTGCCCAGGGCAGGGTCTCTTTTTCCCTGGGGTGGGGCGGGAGCTGGATGCGGCCGCAAATGCAGGGACAGGTCCGAATAACGGCCCGGGATGTCAAGTTTGCTCCCTGGCCGCAGCCGCTACAGCAGCTATCAGCCAAGGTTCACCTTGATGGACGGGGCATGGAATTTGTTAGTATCAACGGAAAGGTGGGTGGCGGTACTATCAGTGGACTGGGGCGGCTGGAGTGGAGCGGGGGGACGGTGAGTGGGCTCAACCTGAGTCTCGACCTGAACCGGGTGCAGTCACGGATAACCAGTTCCCTGGTGGCCACGGTATCGGGCAGTCTGAACCTGAGCAAGCCACCGGGACATCGGCTGCGGTTGGCAGGCTACCTGAATCTTCACCAGGGCAGCTACCGGGAAAAGATCACCTTGACGGGATTGTCGCAGGGTTTGTTCCGGAGGCGCCTGCTACCCACCCGGGCCTATGATACCGGCCGGGAGGTGCTCGATCTGGACATGCGGGTACATGTCCCGGACACGCTCGAGGTTGATTACGATTTGGGCTTGATCCGCTTCACCGCGGAAATGGGGGGACAACTGCGTGTCAGCGGCAGCAATGAGCGCCTGGGGTTGCTGGGAGAGTTAGAAGCCAAGCGGGGCCAGGTGCGATACCTGACCAGGGATTTCCAGCTGCGTCGCTCGTTGGTACGGTTCCTCGACGAATTTTCCATTCTACCCCGGGTCGATCTGGTTGCCGATCTGTTGGAGGTGGTGGATCGGGGAGAAGAGGAGGGGGGAAAGACGGAATACCGTATTGAACTGCGCGTACAGGCAGAAGGAGACAAGCAACCGACCATCAGCCTCGACAGCGATCCCCCGCTCGACGAACGTGACATCGTCACCCTGCTCAACCTGGGAGTCACCAGCCAGGACGTCAAGACCTTGCGCGGGGAGGACCTGGTCGGCCTGGGGGGAGAGATTCTGGCCCGCTCCCTGGCCCTGGATGAAAAGCTGCGGCGCATCTTTCCCTTTCCCCCGCAGGTCGTGCAACCAAAGTACCTGCGGGTCAGGAGCCGCTATTCCACTTCCTCCCGGGCCCAGCGCCAGGGAGCGGTCTCCCCCCGCCTGGAAGTGGGAGCACGCCTGAACTTCGTCAGCCCTGATCTGGAGCTGGACTACGGCCGGTCATTATACGATGACGCCGATCAGAACCTGGATCTCAGCTACCGCATCTCCAGGAACGTGTCGGCGCGACTGCGCTGGGAAAACGCCGAGCAGGATTCTCCCCTGGTGGACGTAGGGGACATCGGTCTCGATTTGCGACTGCGCTGGGAATGGTGAGCATGCGTCCGTGGCTGCCAGGATTGCTGTTGTGGTTATTACCCGTGCTGTCCGGGACACCGGCAGCGGCGGCGGACCTGCTTCCCGGAAGTCGCATCACCCGGGTCGGCTTCGACGGCTCGGCCACTGCCGATGTCCAGGCGCTGGTGCTGGTGCGGGCCGGCG
>QMME01000043.1 GCA_003647095.1 Deltaproteobacteria bacterium | reverse complement strand
GGTCAAGAAAGGGATGCCCTCGCGTGTAACGACCGGAAACAAATGCAAAATGCGCGCAGTGCCCGGTTCCTCTATCGTAACCAGCTGAAATACAAGATGTTACTGCTGTGCCTGTCCCCATGGTTTCATGGTTTATCCGGCTGGAGGCGCCGGATCCGCGGTGGGGGGATGTCGCGATCGCGGGCCGGCCGGTTCAGGGGGCGGGTTGGCTCAGCTCGGTGAGCACCCCGCCGGCGGAGGCCGGGTGGATGAAGGCCACCAGGGTGTGGTGGGCGCCGGGGCGGGGCTGCTCGTCGATGAGGCGTACCCCGGCGGCCTTGAGCTCGGCCAGCTTGGCAGCCACGTTGTCGACGCGGTAGCACAGGTGGTGGATGCCCGGGCCGCGTTTGGCCAGGAACTTGCCCACCGCCGACTCGGGATGGGTGGGCCAGAGCAGCTCGATGTTGGCCCCGCCCACTCCCAGGTCCACCATGCAGATGCGCAGCTGGCGGTCGGGCAGTTCCTCGGGCTCGCTGACCTCCAGGCCCAGCAGCTGGCCGTAGAGCCTCCGGGCCTCGTCGAGATCGCTGACGGCAATGCCGATGTGATCGAGTTTCATGGTCGCGCTCCTTTCAGTTCTCGCGGTACTCGCCGAAGACCCGGCGCAGGGCATCGCTGATCTCGCCGGTGGTGCAGCCGGCCCGCACCGCCTCCAGGATGGGGGGCATGAGGTTGTCGCTGCCGGCGGCGGCCCGGCTCACCTGCTCCAGGGCCCGCTGCGCCCGGGCGGCGTCGCGCCCGGCCTTGAGCTGCTGCAGGCGCTCGGCCGCCTGGCGGGCCAGCTCCTCGGGCACCTTGAGGATCTCCACCTGGGGCTGCTCGTCGATGGTGAACTTGTTCAGGCCCACGATGATCTGCTCGCCGCTCTCCACCTGGCGCTGGTAGTCGTAGGAGGAGTCGGCGATGGCCCGCTGCATGAAGCCCTCCTCGACGGCGCGCACCGCTCCGCCCAGCTCGTCGATCTTGGCGATGAGTTTCCGGGCCTCGGCGGCGATGGCGTCGGTGAGCGATTCGATGGCCCAGGAGCCGCCCAGGGGATCCACGGTGTCGGCCACGCCGCTTTCATGGGCGATGATCTGCTGGGTGCGCAGGGCGATGCGCACCGACTCGGCGCTGGGCAGGCTCAGGGCCTCGTCGCGGGAGTTGGTGTGCAGGCTCTGGGTGCCGCCCAGCACCGCCGCCAGCGCCTGCAAGGCCACCCGCACCACGTTGTTCTCGTGCTGCTGGGCAATCAGCGTCACCCCGCAGGTCTGGGTGTGGAAGCGCAGGGCGCAGGAACGTTCGTTGCTGGCCCCGAAGCGTTCACGCATGATGCCGGCCCACAGGCGGCGGGCGGCGCGGAACTTGGCCACCTCCTCCAGGAAGTTGTTGTGGCAGCCGAAGAAGAAGCTCAGCCGCCCGGCGAACTTGTCCACCTGCAAGCCGGCCTCCAGCGCCGCCTGCACGTAGGCGATGCCGTTGGCCAGGGTGAAGGCCACCTCCTGGGCGGCGGTGGCCCCGGCCTCGCGGATGTGGTAGCCGGAGATGGAGATGGTGTTGAAGGCCGGCAGCTGCTCGCGGCAGTAGGAGAAGATGTCGGTGGTGAGGCGCAGGCTGGGCCGAGGCGGGAAGATGTAGGCGCCGCGGGCCACGTACTCCTTGAGCACGTCGTTCTGGATGGTGCCGCGCAGCTTGCCTGCCGCCACGCCCTGTTCCTCGGCAACGGCGATGTACATGGCCAGCAGGATGGCGGCGGTGGCGTTGATGGTCATGGAGGTGGAGACCTGGTCCAGGGGTATGCCGGCGAACAGCTGGCGCATGTCTTCGAGCGAGGCCACCGAGACGCCCACCTTGCCCACCTCGCCCTGGCTGAGCGGGTGATCCGGGTCGTAGCCCATCTGCGTGGGCAGGTCGAAGGCCACCGACAGGCCCGTCTGCCCCTGTTCGAGCAGGTAGCGGAAGCGCTCGTTGGTCTCCGCCGCCGAGCCGAAGCCGGCGTACTGGCGCATGGTCCAGAAACGCCCGCGGTACATGGTTGGTTGTACCCCGCGGGTGAAGGGATACTGGCCGGGAAAGCCGATGTCTTCCAGGTAGGAACGCCCGCCCTCGTCGAGCGGGGTGTAAAGGCGTTGCAGCTCGATGGCGGAGCTGGTCTTGAATGCCGGTCGTCGCTCCGGGTGCTTGCCCAGCACCGGCTCGACCTTCTTCTCTTGCCACTGCTCCAGTGCCTGTTCGATGGCCTGCTTGTCGTCGCTCATGCTCTGCCTCCCTCCGCGGCCGCCCCGGTGGCCGCCGCCAGCGCTATGTATAGACGGCCCGGGTGGGGGGATGCAAGAGCAATCGAAGAGCTGGGCCGGGCGCGGTTGCTACAGGAACAGACTCATCCCGAAACCGCAGTGGTTGCCCCAGTCGCTGTGGCCCACCGCCCCGCGATGAGCGGATTCGGAGCACGGTTTACCGTGCCTACAAGAATAATCTCATCCCGAAACCGAAGTGGTTGCCCCAGTCGCTGTGGCCCACCGCTCCGCGGTAGCCGAAATCGAAGGCGAAGGTGGGCGAGATGTATCCGGCGCCCACGGCCCAGTACTGCTCGTTGCCGGTGGGCTGGCTGCGGTCGATGCGGTAGCCGGCCCGCAGGGTGATCTGGCCGAACAACAGGTACTCGGCGCCGAAGGAGAAGGCATGGCCGGTGCCCTTCTCACCGGTGGGATCGTCGATGTCCGCCAGCTTCTGGAAGTTGACCGTCCAGTCGAAGGAGAGCTCCAGGGTGCGAAACGGCGAGTACATCACCCCCAGCCCCATGGAGATGGGATGTTCCAGGTAGTCGGCGGTGTTGGTGAGGTTGTAGCCCACCACCCCGATGTTGAGTCCGAAGGCGGTGTGCAGCAGCATTCCCACGTCCACGCTGACGGCGTTGACGTCGGCCCGCCCCTCGCGCTCGAAGTCCAGGTACTTGATGTCGGTGCCGATGAGCAGGCCCTCGGTGAGCGGCACCGAGAAGGCCATGTCGTAACGGTTGCCGCTCTTGTCGTCACCGCGCTCCACCCGGGTGTAGGCCAGCCCGGTGGCGAAGTACTGGATCTGGTTGTCCACCACCGATACCTGCACGGCGTGCTGGTCGGCGGCGCCCTTGGCGGCATAGTCGGGCACCAGCAGGTATTGCAGCTCCAGGGCGTAGCGGCGGAACAGGCTCATGCCGGCGGGGTTGAAGAAGATGGCGTCGTTGCTGGAAGCTATGCCCCGGTAGCTTCCGGCCATGCCCAGGGGCCGGGCGCCGATGATGTCGCCGGCCGCGGCCGTGGCCTGCCAGCCCAGCAGGGTGCAAAGTAGAAGTGCTCTCAGCTTCACGGGATTCACCTCCCTGTTTTCCCCGGGCCGGTTCTACCCCCTGCGGCGGCGCCAGGCAAGTGCCAGCAGCATCAGCAGCGGCCAGGCGGACAGGGCTCCGACCGGGTGGCTGGAGCAGCCGCAACCGCTTGCCTCGGGTGGGCAGACGGTGTCCTGGCCGTCGCAGTCCTGGTCGATGCCGTCGCCGCAGGCGTCGACCCGTCCCGGGTGGATGCCGGCCGCCCCGTCGTTGCAGTCGTCGCCCCCGCAGTCGGCGGCCCGGTGTCCGTCGCCGTCGGCATCGGGGCAGTTGCAGTTGTCGGTCTGGCCGTCGCAGTCCTGGTCGATGCCGTCGCCGCAGATGTCTTCCATGTCGGGGTTGATGTAGCCGTTGGTGTCGTCGCAATCGTCGCCGCCGCAGGCGGCGTCGGGGTGCCCGTCGCCGTCGCCGTCCTGGCAGGGGCAGGCCTCGTCGCTGCCGTCGCAGTCCTGGTCGATGCCGTCGCCGCAGACCTCGGGAGCATCGGGGTGGATGGAGCCGTTGCCGTCGTCGCAGTCGCCGCCGCCGCAGGACTGGTCGGCGTAGCCGTCACCGTCGTTGTCGGGGCAGTAGTCCGAGCACTGGCCGGACAGGCAGCGCTGGCCGGACGGGCAGGCGTTGCCGCAGGAGCCGCAGTTGCTGTCGGTGTTCAGGGGGCTTTCGCAACCGTCGCTGCTCGAGGAATTGCAGTCGCCGTAGCCGCTGTCGCAGCGATCGAGCACGCAGGTGCCGTTGTCGCAGGCCGCCCGGGCATTGGCGAAGGAGCAGGCGTCTCCGCAGGCGGAGCAGTTCTGCACCGTTCCCAGCTCGGTTTCGCAGCCGTCGCCGGCATCGCCGTTGCAGTCGGCGAACCGTCCCTGGCAGGAGGCGATGACGCAACTGCCGTCCTGGCAGGTCATGTCGGCGTTGGCGCCCGTGCAGACGTGGCCGCAGGAGCCGCAGTTGGCGTTGTCGCTGCTGGTGTCGACGCAGTCGTTGCCGCAGTGCTCCAGCCCGCCCGGGCACTGCTCGGTGCAGGCTCCCTGGTAGCAGAACTGGGGGGCGGAGCAGGTGGTGGCGCAGTCGCCGCAGGTCTGGTCGGATGACAGATCGGCCTCGCAACCGTCGGAGCTGTCGTTGTTGCAGTCGTCCCAGCCGTCGTGGCAGGCGTCCATCTGGCAGGCGGCATCGACACAGGCGGCAGCGGCGTTGGCGAAGCTGCAGGTATCGCCACAGGCGGCGCAGTTTTCCACCGTGCCCAGCGGAGACTCGCAGCCGTCGCCGTCGTCGCCGTTGCAGTCGGCGAAGCCCTCGCTGCAGGCGCCCATGACGCAGGCGCCGTCGACGCACGAGGCCGCGGCGTTGGCGAAGGAGCAGGCGTTGCCGCAGGAGCCGCAGTTGAGAAGGTCGGTTTGCAGGTCCACGCAGCTGCCGCCGCAGTCGCTGAGGCCGTCCGGGCAGTCGATGACGCAGTCGGCGCGCAGGGTATAGGAGCCGGCGTCTTCCTGGCGCAGGCCGTCGACCACCACGTGGTAGGTGGTGTTGGGCTGGGCGGTGAAGGTGAGCTGCTCGGGGGGATTTTCGCTGTCGTCCTGGGTGTAGTCGCTGATGGCGATGGCGTCGGTGGGCCCGCAGGAGCCCTGGCCGTCGTCGGCCAGCACCACCAGGGCCAGGTCGGGCGGGGTGCCGCCGGCGGTGACGTTGAGCACCAGGGTGATTTGCGCCGGTTCCGTGGTCTGGATGGTGTAGCCGTGGTCGGCTCCCAGCAGGCTCCAGGGCAGTCCCTGGTAGGCGCTGAGGTGGTTGCTGTCGGCCGAGGTGTCGCCGGTGACGGTGCCGCCGCAGGTCAGGGTATCACCGGCCGGGCACTGTTCGGCCTGGCAGGTGAAGCTGTAGGTGAAAGAGCCCCCGTCGCCGTTGCGGCCGTCCACGGCCACGAAGTAGGTGTGGTCGGCCCGAGCGTAAAAGGCCAGCTGCTGGGTGCCGGTGGTGTAGGCCGACATGTCCAGGCAGCGGCCCTGGTTGCAGGTGCTGTCGTCGGCGAAGGCGTCCAGGACGAAGGCGTCGAGCTGCTGGCCGCCCATGTCGCCGATGGTGACCGCCACGGTGGTATCGCTGGGCGGGGTGATGGCGAAGATGTACTCCTTGCCGTCCCACAGGTCATAGCCCGAGCCGCAGTAGTCGTCGAGCAGGGAGGTGCCGCTGTCGGTACTGGTGCTGTTCGCCTCGCCACAGCTGATTGTCAGGTTGGAGGTACAGCCGGGGCAGGGATCGACGGCCTGGCCGTCGCAGTCCTCGTCCACGGTGTTGCCGCAGTCCTCGCGGGCGCCGGGATGGCGCAGGGGATCGGAGTCGTTGCAGTCGGTGCCGCAGGGACAATCGGCGGGAGAGAAGCCGAAGTAGCCGTCACCGTCGGCGTCGTTGCAACTCGAGCAGGGGGTGCAGGTGACGGTGAGCTGGAAATCGCCCTGGCCGGAGGTGAACAGGTCGGTGTAGCCGTCGACCACCAGGTAGTAGTCCCCGGCCGGCAGGACGCCCGCCAGTTGCTCCGCACCTCCATTGAGGTTGGCGTCCGAACAGCCCCGGGCCGTGGCCGGGTAGCAGTCGCCGTCCAGTGCGGGCAACACCACCAGCGCGGCGTCCCAGGCGAAGAAGCCGTTGTCGGGCTGCAGGGTGATGTCCACCTGGGCGCCGTCGGGCAGCGACAGCAGGTACACGGCCTCGGGGCCGTTGTAGCTGTAGTCGCCGAGGCAGGGCCAGCTGCCGGCCTGGTTGGACCCGGAGGAGTTGTTGGCGGAGATGCTGTCTCCGCAGTTGATGACCGTGGCGTTCTGGCAGATCTGGGCCGCGGCCGGCGGGCACAACACGCCCAGCAGGGCGAGGATGATGACAGGGTACTTCATGACACGCTCCCGGAAACGTTTGGTTCGCGCCGACACTATACCGGCCGGCGGCGGCCGTCAACCGGCTCCGGCCTCCGCTCTTCCGGGTCGATTGAAATCGGCCCCGCTTGCTGGTACACCACGGGAAACGACGAGGTGCGGGCATGCCATATCACAAGCGGGTCAAATCCCTGGACGACGATGACTCCGGGCAACAGTTGCCGCAACACGTTCCCCATCGCTCCAGCCGGCTGGTGGAATGGCCGGTGCTGGCCCTGGTGTTCGTGACACCGCTGGCGGTGGGTACCGCCCACCTGTGGTCGGTGACGCTGATGCTGGCACTGGCCCTGCTGAGCTTCGCGGCCCTGGTACTGCGGCGCCGGGCCCGGCCCCGTTCCTTCCTGCTGTTTCCCATGGGAGCGGCGCTGCTGGGCGCCTGCCTGCTCACCGCCTGGCAACTGCTGCCGCTGCCGCCGGGGCTGGTGGGGGTGATCAGCCCGGGAGCCGGAAAGGTGTTCGACTACGTCCTGGCGGGCACCCCCCTGGGAGACGGCAGCTGGCAGCCGCTGAACCTGGACCCTCCCGCCGGCTCCCAGGAACTGGCCAAGTACCTGGCCTACCTGCTGGTGTTCGTGGTGGTGGTCAACTACTTCAACGAACGGCACCGTGCCCGGCGCCTGCTCAAGGCCCTGGCCTGGAGCGGGTTTGCGGTGGTGGTGGCCGGCTTTGCCAACCGCCTGCTGTCGCTGGAGGGCGTGTTCGGCATCTACCCGGCCAAGAGCAACTCCTTTTTCGTGGCCACCTTCATCAATCCCAACCACATGGCCGGTTTCCTGAGCCTGGCCGCCCCCGTGGGGCTGGGCCTGGCGCTGTCGGCCCGCGAGCGCCAGGCGCGGGCGCTGTATGCCTTCCTGAGCATCGTCTCCGGGGCCGGGGTGTTTCTCTCCTTGAGCCGCGGGGGCATGGTGGCCTTCTCGGCCGGGCTGGCGCTGCTGCTGTTCCACCTGGCCACCCGGCGTACCCGCCGCCTGGAAAAGCTGGGCATGATGCAGGCGGCGGCCGTGGGCGTGCTGTTGATAGCCGGCTACCTGTCCTACGACACCATCATGCGCGAGCTGCGCACCCTGGGCGATGTCGAGGCCCTGCGCGAGGAGACCAAGCTGCGCTCCTGGGAAGGCACCCTGCCGATGATGGCCGAGCATCCGCTGTTCGGCATCGGCCGCGGTGCCTACGCCACCGTCTACCCGCGCTTCAAGACGGTGGAATCGCAGGCCACCTTCACCCATGCCGAGAACGAACCCCTGCAACTGCTGGTGGAGTGGGGGCCGCTGTTCGGGCTGCTGTTCTGCGCCGCCGCCGTGGCCACCTTCATGCTGGCGCTGTTTCGCGCCCGCCTGTCGCTGTCCATGATCGGGGTGCTGGCGGCGGTGTTCACCGTGGGGGCGCAGAACCTGGTCGACTTCAACCTGGAGATCGGCGGCGTGGCCATGCCCTTTGCCATGCTGCTGGGGATACTGGCGGCCAGTCCCTTCTCCCACGCCGGCCGGCCGGGAAAGCACGAACTGCGCTTCCGCCTGCCCGGGCGGCTGGCCGTGGTGCTGGCGCTGGCGGCGGCCGCCGCCGGCCTGGCGGGCGTGGTCTATGCCGCCCGCCACCAGCTCCGGGACGACACCGAGCGCCTGCTGGCCGCCGCCGCCGAACCGGCCCGGGAGCCCTGCCGGGAAGGCGAGCTGGGGCAGGCCAGCTGCGCCATGCTGAAGCACCACCCGGCCGACTACCTGGCTCCCCTGGTGCTGGGCCGGGCCTGGCTGGAGAACTCCACTCCCCGCCGCCTGGATCGGGCCGCCCACTGGTTGTCGCGGGCCCTGTTCCTGTACCCGGCCAATGCCACCGCGCACCGCCTGCTGGGGCGCACCCTGTTCCTGGCCGGTTTCCGCTCCCAGTCCCTGGTGGAATACCGCCTGGCCGCGCATTACGATCCGCGCCTGCTCACCGCCGCCACCACCGAGGTGCTGCGCCTGACCGGCAGCGCCGCCGCCGCCATCCAGGCCACTCCGCCCACGGGCAACAACTACCTTGCCGTGGCCCGCAACCTGCGGGCCCTGGGAAAGAAGAAGGCCGCCGAACGCGCCGCCCGCCTGGCCCTGGAGCAGGATTCCACCTTGCTGCCGGCCCTGGACCTGCTGGCCGACCTGGCCCTGGAACGGGGTCGCCTGGAAGAAGTGGCCGGGCTGGCCCGGCGGGAGCTGGAGCTCGATCCCCTGCACGAGCGCGCCTACCTGTTGCAGGGACAGGTGCTCATCAAGCAGGGCGACGCCGCCGGGGCGGAGAAGGTCTGGCTGCAGGGGCTGCAGCAGGTTCCCGAGTCGTCCAGCCTGGCCTACCGGCTGGTGGATCGCTACCTGGGCCAGGGCCGGCTGGCCGAGGCCGAGGCGGTGGCGGCGCGGCTGCAGAGCTTCGCCCCCTCCCGGGACAGCGCCCAGGCCCGCCTCAACGCCCTGCTGGGGCGCATCCACGAGGCCAAGGGCATGCTCTACGAGGCCCGCCGCGACTACCTGCTGGCCGCCCAGCTGGCCGCCGACGTGCCCTTCTACCTGTTCAACGTGGGGCGCATGGAAGAGCGCATGGGCAACTGGGACGAGGCCGAGCGCATCTACCGGCAACTGCTGCGGCAGCGCTTCCAGCCCCAGCGCATGAAAAAACTCCTCCAGCGCGTGGCCGAGGGCCGGCGCCGTTCCACCGACGATGCCATCCGCGAGGTGTGGATGAAGCAGGACCGGGAAGACCGCCGGGAAGAGAACCGGAAGCCGGCCCGGCCCTGAAGCGAACGCCAGGATGAACCTCGATACCGATCTCAACCCCGAGCAGCGCCAGGCGGTGCTGCATGGCCAGGGTCCGCTGCTGGTGCTGGCCGGGGCCGGCAGCGGCAAGACCCGGGTGATCACCTACCGCATCGCCCACCTGCTGGAGCACCACGGCGTGGAACCCTGGCAGGTGTTGGCGGTGACTTTCACCAACAAGGCCGCCGGGGAGATGCAGGAGCGGGTACAGACGCTGTGCGGCCGGGCCGGGGTATGGATCTCCACCTTCCACTCCCTGGGGGCGCGCCTGCTGCGGCGCCACGCCGAACGGCTGGGCCGCAGCCCGGACTTCGTCATCTACGACGACAAGGACTCGCAGCGCCTGGGCGCCGCCGTGTGCGAGGAACTCAAGCTGGAAGCGGACGGGCGCCGGGTGGAGCGGCTGCTGCGCAAGGTCGAAGCCTGCAAGCACCGCCTGCTCGAACCCCGGCGGGCGGGGCACCTGGACGGCCTGGAGCGCGCCTTCTACCGGCTCTACCAGCAGCGGTTGGAGCGGGCCAACGCCTTCGATTTCGCCGATCTCATCTTCCGCCTGCAGCGCTTGTGGGCGGAGAATCCCGACCTGCTGGAAAAGTACCGCCGGCGTTTCCGGCACGTGCTGGTGGACGAGTTCCAGGACACCGATCGCGCCCAGTACGGCCTGCTGCGCCTGCTCTGTCCGCCGGAAACCAACCTGTGCGTGGTGGGCGACGACGACCAGGCCATCTACAACTGGCGCGATGCCGACGTGGCCCACATCCTCAACTTCGAGCGCGACTACCCGGGCGCCACGGTGATCAGGCTGGAGCGCAACTACCGCTCCACCGCGGTCATCCTGGAAGCGGCCAACCGCGTCATCGCCGCCAACCGGCGCCGCCACCGCAAGCGGCTGCGGGCCCAGTCCGACGGGGGCGAGCCGGTGCGGGTGCTGGAGTTTGTCGACGAGCAGCAGGAGGCAACCTTCGTGGCCGGCGAGGCGCAACGGCTGCTCGAGCAGGGCCGGCCGCTGGCCGGGCTGGCGGTGTTCTACCGCATCAACGCCCTGAGCCGGGCCCTGGAAGAGGCGCTGCGCCTGTACGGGCTCCCCTATCGCATCGTGGGCGGCACCCGCTTCTACGACCGGCGCGAGATCCGCGACGTGCTGGCCTACCTGCGCCTGCTGGTCAATCCCCACTCCGACGTCGACTTCCTGCGCGTGTACAACCTGCCGCCGCGGGGCATCGGCAAGGTGACCCGGCAGCGGCTGGAGCAGCTGGCCCGGGAAAGCGGCCAGTCGCTGTTCGCCACCTGCCGGCCGGACGTCGTCGCCGCCGGGGTCGCCCGCGGCCGCTGGCAGCGCCTGGTGGAGTTCCGCCGGCTGCTGGAGTCGCTGGCGACGGAGAGCCGGGACCGGCCCGCCGCGGAGATCGTCAGCCTGGTGGTGGAGCGCAGCGGCTACCGCCGGTGGCTGGCCGGCGATGATCCCGAGGGCTCGCGCCTGGCCAACGTCGAGGAACTGGCCGCCTCGGCCGGCGACTTCGGGCGCCTGGCCGGCGACACCTCGCTGGCGGCTTTCCTGGAGCACGTGGCCCTGGTCACCGCCGAGGACCTGAGCGGGCAGCAGGACGGGGTGCAACTGATGACCCTGCACGCCGCCAAGGGACTGGAGTTCGAGCAGGTGATCATGGTGGGAGTGGAAGAGGGCCTGCTGCCGCTGATACGCAATCCGGCGCCCGGCGAGGAAGATGACGGCACCGATATCGAGGAGGAGCGACGCCTGTGCTACGTGGGCATGACCCGGGCCCGGCGCCGGCTGGTGATGAGCTGGTGCCGTACCCGCTCGCTGTACGGTCGCGGCAGCTACAAGGAGCCGTCGCGCTTCCTGCAGGCGCTGGCGGAGCCGGAGGAGGCCCCGGCGACCGGCGGCGACTGGGACCGGCGTCCGGGCTGGCTGGAGGGCGGCGGCGTCATGCGGGGGCGCTCCCGGCCGGCAGACGACGAGTTGGAGCTCGACTGCGAGCTCGACGACGATGACGGGCTGGTGGTCGACTACGACGACGAGTTCAACCAGGACAACCAGGCCCGCCCGGAGGGTTCCGGCTGGCTGGGCCGGCGGGTGGAGCACGCCCGCTTCGGCTCCGGCCTGGTCCGCGGCGCCCGGCCCTCGCGCCAGGGGCTGAAGCTGGACATCGACTTCGAGCACGCCGGCCGCAAGACGGTGCTGGAACGGTTCGTGCGCCCGGCCTGATGCCGCCCGCGGCTGCCGATTATGGTTGACCCGGGGCCGGGGCCTGAGTGATTTTAGAAGCCGGTGAAAAAACACTTGCGGCCCGCTGCGGCGGGCGGGAGGTAGAAATGAAGATCGCGCAGAGAATATCGCGGCTGGGCACGGAGACGGCCTTCGAGGTGCTGGCCGAGGTCAACCGCCTCAAGGCCGAAGGTCGCGACATCGTCTCCTTTTCCATCGGTGAGCCCGACTTCGACACCCCGGCCCACATCAAGGAGGCCGCCAAGCAGGCGCTCGACGAAAACTACACCCACTACAATCCCTCCAACGGCCTGCCCGAGTTTCGCCAGGCCATCGCCGAAGACACCATGAAAATGCGCCCCGGCTTCGAGTGCACGCCCGACGAGGTGGTGGTCTGTCCCGGGGCCAAGCCCATCATGTTCCACACCATCCTGGCCGTGGTCGACGAGGGCGACGAGGTGGTCTACCCCAGCCCCGGCTTTCCCATCTACGAGTCGATGGCCAACTTCATCGGTGCCCGGCCGGTGCCCTACCCGCTGGTGGAGGAGAAGGGTTTTTCCCTGGACGTCGATGACCTGGCCCGGCGGGTCACCGACCGCACGGCGCTGATCATCATCAACTCGCCGCAGAATCCCACCGGCGGCGTACTCGACGCCGAGGCGCTGCAGCGGGTGGCGGAGCTGGCCCGCCGGCACGACTGCTGGGTGCTCAGCGACGAGGTCTACAACCGCATGGCCTGGGACGGCGAGTTCCGCTCCGTGGCCCAGCTGCCCGGCATGAAGGAACGCACGGTCATCCTCGACGGCTGCTCCAAGACCTACGCCATGACCGGCTGGCGCCTGGGCTGGGGGGTGATGCCGCTCGAGCTGGCGACGCACATCGCCCGGCTGATCACCAACTCCGATTCCTGCACCTGCACCTTCAACCAGCGGGCCGCGGTGCAGGCCCTGCGCGGCCCCACTGACGAGGTGGAGAAGATGATGGCCGAGTTCCGGGCGCGCCGGGAGGTGGTGGTGGACGGCCTCAACGACATTGACGGGGTGAGCTGCGTCAAGCCCGCGGGCGCCTTCTACGTGTTTCCCAACGTCACCGGTGCCTGCCGGAAGCTGGGCCTGCAGAACGCCAAGGAGCTGGCCCATTACCTGCTGCACCAGGCCGGGGTGGCGGTGTTGCCGCGTACCTGCTTCGGGGCCCCGCTGCCGGGCGAGGAGCAGCAGTACATCCGCCTGTCCTATGCCACCGGCCAGGAGCAGATCCGCGAGGGCATCAAGCGCATGAAACGGGCCATCGAGAATCCCGGCCGCTAGCAGCGAGACGGAAAGGAGTCTGCCATGAACCGGGCCGCGGTCTTCCTGGTACCGTTGCTGGCCGTATTGCTGGCCGCCTGCGGTTCCGACACTGCCGGTTGCCGTTCCGATGACGATTGTCCCGGGGGCCGTTGCCTGGAAGGTGTCTGCCAGCCCCCGGCCGATACCGACGGTGACGGGGTGGCCGACGCCGAGGACAACTGCCCGCAGATCCCCAACTCCAACCAGGCCGACAGCGACGGCGACGGCCTGGGTGACGCCTGCGATCCCTGCCCGCAGGGCGCCGACGGTGACGGCGACGGGGTGTGCGACAGCGACGACAACTGCCCGGCCGCGGACAATCCCGGCCAGGCCGACGGCGACGGCGACGGCCGCGGCGACGCCTGCGATCCCTGTCCCCAGGATGCCGCCGACGACGCCGACGGCGACGGCCGCTGTGCCGGGGAGGACAACTGTCCCTCCGTGGCCAACCCCGACCAGGCCGACAACGACTCCGACGGCCGCGGCGACGCCTGCGATCCCTGTCCGAACGACCCCGCCGACGATGCCGACGGCGACGGTTTCTGTGCCGACGCGGACAACTGCCCGCAGGTCAACAACCCCAACCAGGCCGACAGCGACGCCGACGGCCAGGGCGACGCCTGCGATCTCGACGACGAGAACTTCCGCGACGGCGAGCCGGTGGATGGGGCCTGCGCCTACATACCCCCCCGGGCCCAGTTCAATCCCTTCGAGGAGGGCGGCTGGTACGGCGGCGGCAGCCTGCCCGACAAGGACCAGGTGATGTCCACCCCGGTGGTGGTCAACCTCAACGACGACAACGGTGACGGGCAGGTGAACGCGGAAGACATTCCCGACATCGTCTTCAACTCCTTCTCGGTATCCGGCGATCCGCCCATCCTGGGGGCGGGAGTGCTGCGGGCGGTTTCCGGCGGCAGCTACAGCGAGCTGTGGACGGTGGATCCGGCGGTGGTGAGCACGGCGCCCGCGGCCAGCGCCGCCGCCGGCGACATCGACGGCGACGGCCTGGTGGAGATCGTCACCCTGCGCTACCAGGGCGGGCTGGTGGCCTTCGAAAACGACGGCACCCTGAAGTGGTCGTGTACCGACCTGGGAGCGTCGAACTGCGTCGATTACGCCGACCTGCACGCCGGCAACGAGTGGGGCGGCCCGGCCATCGCCGATCTCGACGGCGACGGCAGCCCGGAGATCGTGCTGGGGGCGGCCGCCTACAGCGCCGCCGGGGTGCTGTTGTGGCAGGGCCAGCAGGGCATCGGCGACAACGGGGTGGGACCGCTGTCGGCGGTGTGCAACCTCGACCGCCAGGGCGGCGCCGAGGTGGTCACCGGCTCCACCGCCTACCATGCCGACGGAACGGTCTACTGGCACAACGACCAGCCCGACGGTTTCGTGGCCGTCGGCAACTTCGACGGCGACGACTTTCCCGAGATAGTGGTGGTGGCCGACGGTACCGTGCGCCTGCAGGAGCACGACGGCACGGTGGTGTGGACGTCGGCCCTGCCCGGCTCCGGCCGCGGCGGTCCGCCCACGGTGGCCGACTTCGACAACGACGGCCAGCCCGAGATCGGGGTGGCCGATCACGACACCTACGTGGTCTTCGAAGGCGACGGCAACGTCAAGTGGTCGCAGCCCACCCAGGATCACTCCTCCTCGGCCACCGGCTCGTCGGTGTTCGACTTCGAAGACGACGGTTATGCCGAGGTGGTCTACAACGACGAGACCACCCTGCGCGTCTACGACGGCCAGACCGGCCAGGTGCTCTTCGCGGCGGACAACTCCTCCTTCACCGCCTACGAGTACCCGGTCATCGCCGACGTCGACGGCGACGGCAACGCCGAGATCGTGGTGGCCGCCAACGACTTCGCCCTGGGCGGCCACCGCGGCCTGCGTGTCTTCGGCGACGTCTCCGACAACTGGGTGCGCACCCGCCGCATCTGGAACCAGCACACCTACCACATCGCCAACGTCGACGAGGACGGCGGCATCCCGGCCACGGAGCCGGAAGGGTGGTTGCTGTACAATTCCTACCGGCAGAACGAGCTGGCCTCGGGCGAGGGCCAGGCCACCTCGGCGCCCGACGTGGCCGCCAGCGATCCCGGCGCCGGCCTGGCCGGCTGCCCCGACTACATCGTGCTCTGGGCCTGGGTGGGCAACCGCGGGGCCATCACCATGCCGGCGGGCGTCCCCGTCTCCTTCTGGGACGGCGACCCGGCGGCCGGGGGTGTCCTGTTGGGGGTGGCCCGCACCACCGAGCCGCTCGATCCCGGCCGGGCCCAGCGGGTGGTGTTCACCTGGCACCAGCCCGGCGCCGGCAGCCACGATATCTTCGTGCGTGCCGACGACGACGGCAGCGGCCAGGGCCTGGTGGCCGAGTGCGAAGACGGCAACAACCAGGTGTCGCTGGGAGCCATCGGCTGCCCCTGAGAGCCGGCGCGTCGCCCGCACCGCTCAGAGCAAGTCTCCCGACCACAAGCGGCGGCAGAATTCCCGCCAGGGGAGGATCTCGATTCCGTCTTCAGTGGTGCGGGCCTGGGCGGTCCTGCTTACCACCAGCGAACGGCCCACGGGCCTTTCCTCGCGCAGCACCCGCAGGGCGCGCAGGTCGGCATGGCCTACCCGGGTGGCGGACTTGCACTCGATGGCCAGCTCCATGTCACCACAGACGATGTCCACCTCGTGACCGGAGTGGGTACGCCAGTAGGACAGTTGCCGCTGTTGCCGGTGGTATTCGAGGTAGGCGCGTATTTCGTTGATGATGAACTGCTCGAAGGCACGTTCGAATACATCCGAGCCGGGTACCGCCTGGTGGTCCTCGGGGCCCAGGTGGAGGGCCACGCCCACGTCGAAGAGGTAGAACTTGGCCGTCTCCACCAGCCGACGTCGTACCCGTCGCCGCCAGGGCTGCAGCTGGAAGCCGATGAGAGTATCTTCCAGGATCTGGTAGTAGCCGCGTACCGTGCCGGCGGAGACGCCGCACTCGCGGGCCACGTTGGCGTAGTTGAGCTGGCGGGCGTGTGTCAGGCCCACCACCTGCAGGAACCGCGAGAAGGCGGGGATGTTCCTGGTCAGTGACTCGTCGATGATCTCCTGCTTGAGGTAGGTGTTCACGTAGGAGCGCAGCAACGGCCGGGGATCCTCCGACAGGTAGAGGGCGGGCAGGCCGCCGTGATTGAGGTAGCGTTCCAGATCGAGTTGCGGGATCTCGGCGCTGGTGAGGGGAAACAGCCTGGCCTCGGTGGCCCGACCGCCGAGCAGGTTGACCCCCCCGCGCCTGAGCTTGCGGGCGCTGGAGCCGCAGAGTACGAAGCGGGTTCCGGTGTTTTCGAGCAGCCAGTGTACCTGCTCGAGCAGGGCCGGGATCTTCTGCACCTCGTCGATGATCACCAGCCGGGGACGGCTGGAGACGATGCGCTCGCGCAGCAGCATCGGTCTCACGGCCAGTTCCGCCGCCAGGTCGGCATCCAGCAGGTCCAGGTACAGCGCCCCGGGAAAACGGGCCTTCATCAGGGTGGTCTTGCCTGTCTGCCGGGCACCCCAGAGGAACACGGCCGCGGCCCCGGTGCGCGGATTCGGAGAAAAGGAAAGCTCCAGCTTTCTCGGTATCATTGTAAATTCGTCATCCATGCTGATGATTATCGCGAAAATCGGCAATAGAGTCAACGATTATACAGACTCTATCCCCTCGCCGGGTCCGGGGAGGCATTCTAACACTGTTATAATTGTTAGAATAAGATCTACCAATAAGGGTTTGTATCGATTGTACGGCAGGTATACGCGAAATGACGGCCAATCTGCCCCTGGGGCGGGATGTCGGCGTGGCTGTTAGAACGGCGCCGGCGGCTTCCAATGGAAAACCCGGTTCACCCAGCCTTCAGTAAATCTAGGTGGATGGTCAGGAAGGATTTACACTCGATCGAGCACATCGATTCTTTGGAGCTCTCGATCAGTCTGCGCAGTCTGTCTACAACTCGTTTCACCTTCTCACTGTCACCAAGAGAATGTTCCATGGCCCGTAGTTCTGACGACAATATCCTTTGCATATGGCTGTCGATCCAGTTGGTTCTTTTCATCACTTTAATATTTTTTCTAATCATACTAATCCTTCCTTCGGTGTCTAGATGGCTCGATTCACGAGAAGGAACCAACGCGTATGCAACAAAGAGCCCCCTCATCTTCGAGGTAATATGCCCCACTATACCCTCAATGAATATCATGGCTGGATTATTTTTCCAACCGGCATAACAAAAAGCCTGTGTTTTTATTATATCCGGTGGATAATCTGATAATAGAGAATACTTTGATGTTCCTCCTGGCTCGATAAAAAATACATTTGGTCGTCGTCCGCCTTGAATAAGCACTCCCCGACTAGATTCTGGATTAAGACGTTTTGTGAACTCAGAATTGGCGTAGTGAGAATATGGCTCTTGTATTGATACATCACTATGGGGTTTTATTATTTCACAATCTGCGTCACTGCATGATTTGTATAATGACGAAGGAAGAAATATGGACGAAAATTTCCTTTTAGACTTCTTGCCAACTGTCACCGTATAAGTGTACTTGTAACCTCCTTTTCTGTTGCCGACGACATGGGAGTCGACATATAGCTC
>QMME01000042.1 GCA_003647095.1 Deltaproteobacteria bacterium | reverse complement strand
TCCGCCATCAGCAAGACCAGGCTGGACAACGGTGCCCTGCAGGCCAGCTGCGTGGAGATCAGCGAGGAACTGCCCTGCCTGTTCGCCGACAGCCAGCACGCCATCCACGTGCCCCTGGTCAGCGAGGGTATGCTCTATGGTGCCATCCAGATAGAAGCCCCGGCGGGGGCCAGTCTGGGCGACGACGACGAGGTGCTGCTGATATCCCTGGCCAACCAGATGGCGCTGGCCCTGCGCAACCAGCGCCTGCTGGACGAGACCGCCTACCTGAAAGACTACATGGAGAACATCCTCGAGCACGCCAACGCGCTCATCGCCGTCACCGACCGCAATCGCCAGACCATGGTCTTCAACCGGGCACTGGAGAAGCTCCTGGGCATCGGCAAGGACGAGGTCATCGGCCAGGACTTCTTCAAGTGGGTGCCCCCGGAGGATCACCAGCGCTTTGCCCGGGAAGTCTCGCTGGCCATCAATTCCCAGCCCACCGCCACCGGCCTGGAGACCCGCCTGCGCAACCGCGAGGGACAGCTGGTGCAGATCGTCTTTCACCTGGCGGCCCTGCGGGATCGCCAGGGGGAGATCGACAGCATCATCATGGTGGGACAGGACATCACTCCCCTGCGGGAACTGGAACGGCAGATCATCGAGGCCGAAAAGATGGCCTCGCTGGGCAAGCTGGCCGCCGGCGTGGTGCACGAGCTGAACAACCCGCTGACCTCCATCTCCGTCTACGCCGAGTACCTGCTCAAGAAGATCGCCTCCGGGCAGGTCGACGCCTCCGATGCCGAGAAGATGCAACGCATCCTCGAGGGAGCGCGCCGCATCCAGAAGCTCACCCGCGACCTGGTCTCCTACAGCCGTCCCTCCACCGACGAGCCCGAGGCCCTCGACATCAACGAGGTGGTCGACCAGGGGCTGAGCTTCTGTGAACACACCATCAGCAAGTACGACGTGCGCGTCAACCGCGATCTGGCCGACAACCTGCCCGCCTTGACGGGCATACGCAACCAGCTGCTGCAGATGGTGATCAACCTCATCACCAATGCCTGCCAGGCCATGGAAGGGGGCGGCGAGCTTTCCCTGACGACCCGCAATCGCGGCCGGGAAGTGATGCTACAGGTCTCCGACACCGGAGTCGGCATCGCCGAGCGGGACATGGACCGGCTCTTCGAACCCTTCTTCACCACCAAGCAGAGCGGGCAGGGCACCGGCCTGGGGCTGAGCATCGTGGCGCGCATCATCGAGCACCACCGGGGCCGCGTCGAGGTGACCTCGCGGCGGGGCGAGGGCACCACCTTCGAGATCCACCTGCCCCTGGGGGAACAACGCAACTGATGGAGCCAGCGGCCGGCAAAGAACCGAGCAGGAGCCGGCGAACTCTGCAGTGGAAAATACTGGGGGTTCTGGCGCTGGGGGCCCTGCTGCCGCTGCTGGTGGGCGGGGGGCTGGTGATCTGGGAGGTCAACCTGTTGCGCCAGCGGGCGGCCCGCACCGCCCGCACCTACGAGCGGCGGGCGGAGGCCATCGCCCGGCGGGTCGCCCGCCTGTTGAAACGCGCCGAGGCCGATCTGCGCGAGCTGGCCGGCCTGCCCCGCACCGTGGAGGCCTACACCCGTTTCGCCAATCGTCACCAGGCCCAGGTATGGATCCGCAGCGGCAGCGATGAGCACCCCGGGGAGCAGCGCCTGCGGGTACCGCTGTACAAGGAAGTGGCCTTCGCCGACAAGGATGGCCAGGAAAAGCTGCTGGTGGTACGCGGCCGGGCGGTCGGCCGGGAATCGCTGCGCCAGGTCTCCGACCCGGCCCGGACCACCTACCGCTGCGAGCGCTACTCCGAAATGGCCATGAAGCAGCCGCCGGGAGAAATCTACGTCTCCCACCTCAACGGCTTCCACATCAACAAGATCGACGCCCTGGCGGTGGAAAAGACCATCACCCGCCTGAAGCACGCCAGCCGGCGCCAGCGCCTGGTCTACCGCTACCTGCTCTACGAGATGCTGCGGGCGGCGGGAGAGGTGGAGTACGTCAACTCCTTCGTGGAAGGTGATCACACCGTGCTGGTATACCGCCGCCCGGCCGATCGAGCGCGGCTGCTGGTCGAGCAGCCGGCCGATCTCAGCGCCGAGCAACTGCGGGCCCGCAACCTGGAACTGCAGGAGTTGCTCAACCGCCTGGCCCCGGAAGACACGGTGGAGGGCAAGCGCTACGACGGCGTCATCCGCCTGGCCACGGCCGTGGCCGACCGGGACGGCCGGGTACTGGGCGTGGTCTCCCTGGCCCTGGATCACCTCCACCTGGCGGAGATCGTCCAGCACGTCAAGGCCATGGAAGCGGACGCGGTGGTCTTCGCCGGTTACCGCGACGCCGACTATACCTACATCTACGACGACGAGGGCTGGATCATCACCCATCCCAAGGCCTGGAACATCCGCGGCGTCGATGGCCGGGGCCGCCCGGTTCCTCCCTATACCGAGAACACCACCGCCAGCGAGCGCCTGGTGGGACGCACCCCGGTGAACCTGCTGCGCCTGGACTGGAAGATGGGCCAGGGCTACCACCAGATCGTGCTGGAAACCCGCCAGGGACACACCGGCATCGCCACCAGCAAGAACCTGGGCGGGGTGCTGCGCACGCGCCTGTACACTCCCATCTTCTACGCCACCGGTGCCTACTCCCGCCACGGCATCTTCGGCGGGGTGATGATGGGCACCCGCGTGGACAAGTTCATCGAGCTGCTGCGCCGCCTGGGCGAGCAGATGTCGGGCCACACCGGCGGCATCTTCCAGGTGGTGGCCGCCACCCTGCTGGGCACCCTGCTGGTCATCCTGCTGCTGTCGGTGCTGGCGGTGCGCCGCCTGGTTAGGCCCATCCGGGCCCTGACCCGGGCCGCCCGGCAGATCGGTGCCGGCCAGCTGGACACCGAGGTGCCGGCCTGCGGCGAGGACGAGATCGGCCAGCTGGCCGACTCCTTCCGGGAGATGACGGCCAGCTTGCGCCAGACCATCGCCGAGCTGGAACACAGCAACCAGGAACTGCAACAGGCCCAGCGCAAGCTGCTCAAGGCCGAGCGGGAGAAACGCAACCGCCTGGAGCAGCAGGTGCAGCAGCTGCAGCAGGAGGTGGCCCAGGCATCCTTCAGCAACATGGTGGCCGAGAGCCCCGCCATGCAGAAGGTCAAGCAAGAGATCGTGCGCGTGGCCGCCTCCTCGGCCACGGTGCTCATCCTGGGAGAGAATGGCACCGGCAAGGAACTGGTGGCCGAGGCCATCCATCGCAACAGCCCGCGCCGCCAGAAGCCCTTCCTGCGGGTCAACTGCGCCGCCTTCAACGAGAACCTGCTCGAGAGCGAGCTGTTCGGCCACACCAAGGGTTCCTATACCGGGGCCACCGCGGCCCGCCAGGGGTTGTTCGCGGCGGCAGACGGCGGCACCCTGCTGCTGGACGAGGTGGGCGACATGAGCCCGGCCATGCAGAAGAAGCTGCTGCGTACCCTGCAGGAAGGCGAGGTGGTGCCCGTGGGCAGCAACCGGGTGCTCAAGGTGGACGTGCGCATCCTGGCCGCCACCAACCGGGACCTGCAGGCACTGATGAAGGAAGGACAGTTCCGGGAGGATCTCTACCACCGCCTCAACGTCATCACCATCCGCATCCCGCCCCTGCGCGAACGCCGCCAGGACATCATGCCCCTGGCCGGGCACTTCCTGAAGCGCTACTCGGACAAGGAAAACAAGCCGGCGCTGCGCTTCAGCGCCGAGGCCGAAAAGCTGCTGCTGCAGTATCACTGGCCGGGCAACGTGCGCGAGCTGGAAAACGCCGTGGAACGGGCCGTCATCCGCTGCCTGGGCGAGGTCATCACCGCCGAGGACTTCCAGCTCAGCTGCGACGACGGCGAGCTGCCCGCCGAGCTGGACGGCTCGGAGGGCCAGACACTGAGCCTGGAAGAGGTGGAACGGCGTTACATCCTGGCGGTGCTGGAGAAAAACGACGGCAACAAGAAAGAGACCGCTCGCCAGCTGGGAATCGGCTACAACACCCTGTGGCGCAAGCTCAAGAAATACGGCCGGCAGTAGCCGCCGGGCGGCCGGGCGGTGGTAGCGGAACCCGGCCCGAACCACGATAATGGCAGCCATCTCCCCTTCCATTTTGGAACAATCGCCGCCGAGGCCGTCCCCGACCCTCCCGGCGTAAAAATAGTGGCGGAATTCCAGGACCTTGCCCGGGAGGCAGGAAGCCCTGCCTGGCATGCATATTGCTGTTTCATCTCACCAGGAGGACGGAACCATGAAAAGCACTTCCTTCTGTCTGACCATGCTCCTGGCAGCGCTGGCCTTCTCGCCGGTCGCCCGGGCCGTGGAGCAATGGGACGAGAACGGGGAACTGGTGGAACCGCAGCCCGGCGACGACCAGCAGGAATACTTCCTCGGGCCGGAGGATGATGCCGCACCCTACGACCAGCCCGGCGGCGAAGACTACCGTTCCGGGCAGGCCGCCCCGGGCAACGGCCAGCCACCTCCACCGCCGCAGGAAGAGGGTTACCTGTATGTCGAGGAGGAAGACCCCGGCGCCCAGCCACCCGGGCAGGAGGTGAACGATACCGGTTATTTCTTCGACAGCCTGGCCCCCTACGGGGAATGGATATGGACCCCCGAGTACGGCTGGGTGTGGCAGCCGCGGGGAACCTGGGCCGACTGGCGCCCCTACAGCTACGGGCGCTGGGCCTACACCGAGTACGGCTGGACCTGGGTCTCGTACTTCCCCTGGGGCTGGGCACCCTTCCACTACGGCTCCTGGGCGGTGCTGTCGCCCTTCGGCTGGGTGTGGGTCCCCGGCACCACCTGGGCCCCGGCCTGGGTGATCTGGCGCTACTCCGACGCCTACATCGGCTGGTCGCCGATCCTGGCCGGCTACGGCCTGTGGTTCGGCTGGGGCTTCTACCCGGTGATCTACGACAACTGGATCTTCATCTCCTGGAACCACTTCTGCGATCCCCACCCCCAGCACCACTACGTGCCCCGCCGCCAGGTGGCCCGGGTCTTTCGTCGTACCGCCTACCCGCGCGGCTGCCGCGACCGGGGCGGTCCCGGCTGCATCCGCGGCCCGGTCTCGCACTTCGTGGCCCACAAGACGGGACGCACCATCACTCCCCTGAAAGTGCAAAACGTGGCCGGTCGCCTGCGGGCGGGCCAGCGGCTGCCGGCCCGGGCACTGGGCATCAAGGGCAAGACCCTGCGCATCTTCCGCCCGCGCCTGGCTCCCGGCCGCAGCTTTTCGCCGGCCACGGCGGGGGCGGGGCGGCGCAGCGTCGACCTGGGCACGGTTCCGGCACGGCGCCGCCCGCGGGTGAGGACGACACCGGCCCGCCACCCCACCGCCCCCGGGCCGGGGATCACTCCCTCCCGGCGCCCGACACCGGGCAAGACCATCTTCCCCCGGCCGCCGCGCACGCCCCGGCCCGCCCAGCGGCTGCCGGCCCGGCGGGTGCGTCCCACCCGGCGGGTGACTCCCGGGCAGGTCCGGCCCCGGCCGGTATACCGGGCGCCGGCACCCGTGCAGCCGGGCAGCTACTCGACGCCGCCGGCCAAGAAGTACAAGAACTCTTCCAGCAACTCCCGCTCCGGCAAGTCCACACCCTCGCTCAAGTCCCGGCCTTCGTTCCGCTCGCGCCCCAGCGCCCCGGTACGGACGCACTCCTCGCCCTCGCGCTCGCGCCGGCGCCGTTGACCCACCGGCCGCCCCTCTCCCGCCCCGCCTGCGGCGGGGCACCCTCTCCCACGCACTTGACTGCACGGAGGTGCCAGACCTGCGGGGAGAGGGACCAAGGAAAATATCTATCTGTGGGGATCGAGCCCGTGCACCATCCACACCGCGTGCAGCAACACCTTACCGATGGCCTCCAGGTACTCGCCCACCGCCCGGGTACTGCCGGGCATGGCGAACACCAGCATGGTGTCCCGCACCCCGGCCAGGGAGCGGCTCAGCCAGGCGTTGGGGTTGCTGGCGCCGGCCTGGACCCGCACCGCCTCGACGATGCCCGGCAGCAGCTTGCCGCAGAAGCGCTGCACCACTTCCGGGGTCACGTCGCGGGGGCCGATGCCGGTGCCGCCGGTGATGAACACCGCGTCGAGGCCGGCCGCCCGGGCCCGTTCCAGGTGCCCGCGCAACTGCTCGGCCTCGTCGGGCACCAGCGCCCGCTCCACCCGGCATGCCAGCTGCTGCCCGGCGCAGAAATCGCGCAGCCACCTCTCGGCGGCCGGGCCGGAGCGGTCGCTGGCCTGGCCCCGGGCACAGCGATCGGAAGCGGTGATCACCAGGAACTTCCACTGCCGGGGCAGGTAGCGGATGGCATCGCCCTCGCCCACCTCCCCGGGCCGCAGCACCCGGCAGAAGATCCCCTCCCGGGGCATGACGCAGCGGCCCACCTCGCGGAAGATGGCGCAATCGTCGCCGTGGCACTTCTTGCCGATCTGGGTCACCTGCAGGCGGGCCCCGCCCACCTCCAGCTCGTCCAGCAGGTGCCAGCGGGTCAGTTCCAGGCCCCGGGTGGTGATGTTCTCGGCGAATTCCCCCCAGGCCAGCCGGCGGCCGATCTGCCCGGCGAAGCGCTCGACGCTCTCGCTGGCCAGCAGGCTGACCTGGCGGTGCCAGTCGCCGGCATGGGCATCGCCCTCGAGGCCGCGCTCGTCTATGCGCGCGCGCCCCACCGGCTCCTTGATGGTGCCCGTCCGCGTGGAGATATTGACCGAGACTACCTGACCCTGCTCAGGCATCTTCCTTTTCCTTTTCCAGCAGGCGGATGCCCTCGATACGCATGTCCCCGTCCACGGCCTTGCACATGTCGTAGACGGTGAGCAGGGCCACCGACACCGCGCACAGGGCCTCCATCTCCACCCCGGTGCGGCCGGTGCAGTGCACCTCGGCCTCCACCTCCACCCCTTCCGCCGCCAGCCGACAGTCCACCCGCACCACCTCCAGCAGCAGCGGATGACACAGGGGAACCAGCGCCGGCGTCTGCTTGGCCGCCTGGATGCCGGCCAGCCGGGCCACGCCCAGCACGTCGCCTTTCTTGAGCTGGTTGTTGCGGACCAGCTCCACGGTGGCCGGCTGCAGGAGGATGCGCCCGGCCGCCCGGGCGCGCCGGCGCACCGGCGGCTTGGCCCCGATATCCACCATGCGCGCCCGGCCGCTGTCATCTGTATGGGTGAGCTCGGCCACCGTCCACCTCCTCAGCCGGCTACTAGCAGCAGCGGGCGGTCGCTGTCAACGGCCCCCCCACACCCGGGCCTCCCGGGCCGCCGACCACGTCCCCGGCACGATTGACAAAAAGGGAAACAACCTTCAGGATTCTCTCCGATTCGGAAAAGACGGAAAGGAGTGTCACGATGAAGAGGGGAATAGTACTATCGTTTTTCCCGACGGCACTGGTCCTGCTGCTGGCCGCCTGCGGCGGCGGGGCCACCACCCCCATGCAGTTGACGGTGACGGCCTCGCTGGAGGAGGGAACGGCGCCGTTGGCGGTGGACTTCACCGCCCGGGTCAGCGGCGGCGCCGAGCCGCTGACCTTCAGCTGGGACTTCGGCGACGGCAACACCTCCAGCGAGCAGAACCCCAGCCACACCTTCGAGCAGGCCGGCGAATACACCATCAGCTGCACCGCCAGCGACGCCGACGGCAAGACCGCCAGCGCCTCCACCACCTTGCTGGTGTACGCGCCCCTGGAGGTACAGGTAACGGCCGATCCCGCCGAGGGGCTGGCGCCGCTGCTGGTCAAGTTCTCCTCCACCGCCAGCGGGGGCAAGCCCCCTTACACCTACTTGTGGGATTTCGGCGACGGCGCCTCGGGCGAGGGAGCCGCCACCAGCCACCTGTTCATCATCACCGGGCTGTTCGAGGTGACCCTGACCGTCAGCGACTCGCTGGGCAACAGCGCCAGCGGCAGCAGCAGCGTGGCCGTGGCCGACGATCACACCCCGGTGGCCTCCATCACCGCCAGTCCCACCGCCGGCCCGGCTCCGCTCGAGGTCCAGTTCGCCGGCAACGTCGTCGGCGGTGACGCTCCCTACACCTTCAGCTGGGACTTCGGCGACGGCGAGGGCGCCGACATCCAGAACCCGCTGCACCTGTTCGCGCAGCCCGGCAGCTACAACGTCATCCTGGTGGTGGCCGACGGCGACGGCGACGAGTCCAGCGCCACGGCCACCATCGAGGTGGTCCCCGACAGCCAGCCCCAGGTCAGCATCCAGGCCTCTCCCCTCTCCGGGTTGGCTCCCCTGACGGTGCAGTTCTCCTCGGCGGTCAGCGGCGGCAACCAGCCCCTCAGCTACAGCTGGGACTTCGGCGACGGCTCCTCTTCCAGCGAGCCCCAGCCCTCCCACCTCTATGCCCAGGACGGCGACTACACCGCCGTGCTCACCGTCAGCGACGCGGACGGCGACAGCGCCACGGCGCAGGTCGACATCACGGCCATCGCCCCGGAGACGCCGGTGGTGACCGTGGCCGCCGCCCCGGAAACAGGTCCGGCTCCCCTGGCCGTATCCTTCAGCTGCACGGTCACCGGCGGCAGCGCGCCCTACACCTACCTGTGGGACTTCGGTGACGGCACCCAGAGCACCCTGCAGAATCCCGGCCATACCTATACCCAGATCGGCGACTACCAGGCCAGCTGCACGGCCATCGACCAGTTCGGCCAGAGCGGCCAGGGCAGCATCACCGTCTCCGCCCAGGATCCCAACCAGGCCCCGGTCATCGATGACCTGACGGTGGCGAACGGCTGGGAGAACACCACCCAGACCTGCGCCGCCGTGGCCCAGACCATGGTACAGCTGGTCGTCAGCGCCCACGACGACAACAACGACGTGCTCACCTACCAGTGGAGCTTCGATTCGGTTCCCGCCGGCAGCACCACCCAGTTCAACAACCCCGGGGTGATGAATCCCACCTTCGTACCCGACCTGGCCGGAGACTACGTGGCCCGGGTACGGGTGGAAGACGGCCGCGGCGGCCTGGACTCCCGGGTGGTAACCATCACCGCCGAAAACGCCGGGGCGGTACAGGCGGTATCCCCGCAGCCGCCGGAACCCGGCCCGGCCGGCCAACTCTACCAGTACGAACTCGAGGTGCGCCTGACCACCCAGTGCGGCATTCCCTACCAGGGCGGCTTCATATCCTGGTCGGCGAGCAACGGCCGCGTCGTCGCCAGCAGCGGTGCCTCCGACGACCAGGGCCTGATCCAGGCACAGGTGGTGCTGGGCTGCGACATCGCCACCCCGGCCCTGTTCACCGCCTACCTGCCCGCAGATCCCGATACGGCCGCCTTCTCGGTGCCGGTCGAGGCCGGCCCGGCGGTCACCCTGTTCATCGAACCCCAGCGCCAGGTGCCGGTGCTCGATGTCGGCGGCAACCCGCAGCCGCTGCAGGTGCAGGTGCGCCTGGCAGACCACTGCGGCAACCAGGCCAGCGGCGACGACGTCTCCTTCGACCTGCACGTCGACCCGGCCAGCACCGCCTGCTTCGACGACCTCTGCCCGAGCCCGCCCGGCAACGGCAGCGGCGTCAAGGACCTGTTCGCCCGCTCCACTTCCGGCGGCAGTGCCGGCTTCGAACTCTACGCCACCGGCGCCGGGCCGGTCGACATCTGGGCCGACAACCTGTCCAATCCGCTGCTGCAGGCGGGCGGCATGCGGGAGGACGAGCACCTGGATCTCGAGGGCTGGGACGGCGGCTTCGTATCCTGGTCGACCGCCGGCGTCTACAACGACGAGTGGGCCTGGGGCCGGCTCGCGGCCGGCCCCGCCCGGGCCCACTCCGGCAACAACGCCTGGGCCAGCGTGCTCGACGGCGACTACCACCCGGCCAGCGGCGAGGACGACCGCTTCCTGTTCCGCGGCTTCAACCTGCCCTGCTCGCCGCTCGTCTTCCTGGACTTCTGGGAGTACCACCAGCTGGGCCCGGACGCCCTGCTCTTCCTGTCGGTGAACGATCCCCTCAACGGCCAGTACCCGCCCCCGGCCGACGGAGACTCGGCCTACGACGGCGAGCTCAACGGCCGCCCGGGGTACCGGGGAGATTCCGGCGGCTGGCGCCGGGTGCGTTTCGACCTGGGCCAGTGGGCCTGCAACTGGGTGCCGGTCATCTGGAACCTGTATCTCGACGACGCCGCCGGCACCGCCTTCGGCTGGGCCATCGACGACGTGTCGGTGGAGTACTTCGCCCAGCGGGCCCAGGGATCCTTCGTGGCCGGCCCGCCCTGGGACGGCGTCGTCTGGGGCGGCGGCAGCGGCGTGGCCGGCTGCGCCACCTCTCCCGGCTACTTCACGGTGGCCGCCTGGGACGCCTGGAGCAACAACTGCCTGAACGCCGAGGTGCAGGTGAGTTCGGACGGCGCCGGCAACCGCCAGTTCACCGACGCCCGGGACGGCTGGATTGTCAGCCAGTCGGCCGGTGACGCCGTGATCAACCTGGGGCCCTGGGGCTGGACCGATGTCTGGCTTACCGACGACCGGGCCGAGACGGTCGATATCACCCTGCTGTCCGGCAGCGGTTCCAATCCCTCGGACGGTGTCATCTTCGTGGCCGCCAGCAGCGACGAGGTCGGCCTCTGCGACGACTTCACCGACAACGACTGCGACGGCGCCGTCGACTGCGACGACAGCGACTGCCTGGGCGATCCCAGCTGCCTGCCCGCCCTGGTGGCGGCCTGGCACAGCGCCAGCTTCCAGGCCGGAGAGGTGCGTTACGACTACCAGGTCTGCAACTACACCACCATCGACGTGCCGGGCTCCTTCCCGGTGGCCATCTACGTCAAGGCCCCGGGCGACCCGGCGCCGGCCTATCCCAACGACCCCGACGGCCTCTGGGGCACCCGCATCGTCAACGGCCTGCCCGGCTGGAGCTGCCAGACCGACTCGGCGATCATCTCCGGCCTGCCCCCGGGCGACTACGCCCTGTGGTTCGTGGCCGACTGGACCGACACCGTCAACGAGGGCGACAAGAGCGACAACGTCGTCTCCTATCCCGCCCTGGTTACGGTGCCGGCGGCGACCGCCGAGTCCGATACCCGGGGCAACTGCCTGGACGCCGCCGACAACGACTTCGACGGCCTGCAGGACTGCGAGGACGCGAGCGCCCCCGGCGGCCAGGTCGCCTGCCGTTCGTCCGCGGCCACCAGCTGCGACAACGACGCCGACATTAGGCTGCTGGGACAGTCCGAGCCCTGCAACGGCGTCGACGACATCGGCTGGGGGCTCGTCGATGCCCTGTCCTGCAACTGCGTCAATGACTCGGGTTGCGACGACCTCGATCCCAACTACGTCTACCGCTGCTACACCGAGCTGGCGCCGACGGGTTATCAACCGGTATGTTCCCTGCCCTGCTACCAGTGGAATCCGTCCGATGATCTCTGCCTGTGGCTGAGCGGGGGGGCACTTACCCGCTGCGACACGAACACCGGCGCCTGCGTGCCCTGACGGCGGCCGGCGGGCTGCTGCTGCGGCGCACCCGCCGCCGGGGCGTAAAATACGTAAAAACTGCTTGACTGGTCACGACACCTCGATGATAATGACGCGCTTTTCGCGGGCGGATGCGCCGCCCGCGGCTGAAGCGGTGGACCATTGGCCGTACCCCAGGGAGGTGGTCAGTTAATGCCCGGAGTTAAGGTCCGTGAAGGCGAGTCGTTCGAAAGCGCGTTGCGGCGTTTCAAGAAGCAGTGCGAAAAGGCGGGCATCCTGTCCGAGATCCGCAAGCGCGAACACTACGAAAAACCCAGCGTGAGAAAGAAGAAGAAGGCCCTGGCCGCCAAGAAACGCGCCTTGAAGAAGATACGCAAGAGCCGTTGACGCCGGCATCCGGTCCCGGTTATCTGGTGCTTCTTCAGCAGGTGGCGGAGGATGTGCGTTTCATCCGGCCGCAGGGATTGCCAGGCAGGCCTGGCGGGGAAGTGACATTGGCTGTTCCCTCTCGTGAACAAGCGGTGCGCCTGGTGCGCCAGCGTACCGATCTCGTCGAAGTGGTCAGCCGCTACGTCAAGCTCAAACGCTCGGGTTCCAACTACCTGGGCCTGTGTCCCTTCCACGAGGAAAAGACCCCTTCCTTCTCGGTCAGCCCCGGCAAGGGATTCTTCCACTGCTTCGGTTGCAAGGCCTCGGGTGACGTCTTCACCTTCCTGATGAAGATGGAGGGCAAGACCTTTCCCGAGGTGCTGCGCGAGCTGGCCCAGCGGGCCGGGGTGGAGCTGCCGGCGGGCCGGCCCGAAAGAAGCGCCGCCCGGGGGCTGAAGCAACGGCTGCTGGAGGTCAACGAGCTGGCCGCCGGCTTCTACGAGAACCAGCTCTGGCAGGGGGGCGACTCCGCCCGGGCCGCCCGCCGGGCGCTCGAGCAGCGCGGCCTGAGCGAGGAGGTGGCCCGGCGCTTCCGGCTCGGCTACGCGCCGGCCGGCTGGCAGGGGCTGGTGGAACGGCTGCGCTCCGCCGGCGCCTCCCTGCAGGACGCCGAGACCCTGGGCCTGGTGGGCCGGGGCAGCCGCGGTCCCTTCGATCTCTTCCGCCACCGGCTGGTGTTTCCCATCTGCGACCTGCAGAACCGGGTGATCGGCTTCGGCGCCCGGCGCCTGGCCGACGAGGAAGGGCCCAAGTACATCAATTCCCGGCAGAGCCCGGTTTATGACAAGAGCAGCGCCCTGTACGGGCTCAGCCAGGCCCGCCCGGCCATCGTCAAGGAACGGCGGGTGGTCCTGGTGGAGGGGTACTTCGACGTGCTGGGCCCGGTGGCCGCGGGCATAGGCAACGTGGTGGCCACCTGCGGCACCGCCCTGACGGAGCGGCACACGGCCGTGCTGCGGCGTTTCACCGACACCATCGTCACCCTCTTCGACGCCGACGATGCCGGCTGGTCGGCCATCGAGCGGGCGACCCGGCAGTTGCTGGCCGGCGGGCTGGCTCCCCTGGCCACCACCCTGCCGGCCGGAGAGGATCCCGATTCCTTCGTGCGCCGCCAGGGCGGCGAGGCCCTGCGCCGGCTTCTCGAGCAGGCCCGGCCCGCCGTGGAGGCGCTGGCCGAGCACTGGCTGGAGCAGGGTGACGACAGCGAGGCGCGGGCCCGGGCCCTGCAACGACTGGCCCCGGTGCTGGCGGCCTGCAGCGATCCGCTGCGGCGCGCCGCCCTGCTGCACTGGGTGGCCGAGCGCTTCCAGGTGAACGAGCAGTCCCTGCTGCAGGCCGGCCAGGGTGCGGGCGGCGGCCGGAAGCGCTCGGTCGCGCCGGGACCGGCGGCCACCGCGGACGGGTCCGCCGCCTCCCGGGTCGAGGCCGGCGCCGCCGAGGAGGAGAACTTCCTGGTCTACCTGGTGCAGCTTCCCGAACTGGCCGGTGAGGCGGGCGCCGGGGCGGCCCTGGCCGACCTCGTCTCCGCTCCCCTGCGCCGACTGGCCGGCGACGTCGTCGCCGGCCGCCTGCCGGCCCAAGCGGCGGAAGTGCTGGCGGCGGTGGACGACGAGGGACTGCGCAGCCGGCTGGCACGGCGGCTGCTCGAAGACCAGCAGCTGACCGAAGCCGAGCTGCGCGCGGAGTTCCGGCGCTGCCGGCAGGCCCTGCGGCGCCGCGCCCTGCGCCGGCAGCTCAAGGAGTTGACCTACCGCATCGGCCAGGCCGAGCGCGGGGGCCAGCGGGAGGAGAAGGCGCAGCTGCTGAAGGAAAAGATGGAACTGAACCGGCAACTGGTGGAACTCGAGCGAGCATAGGGGTAGGGCTTGACCAGGAAGCAAAAAAGTAGCAGGTTTCTTCCCTCGGGCCGGCGAGCGCCGCTGTTCGGGGGCTTTCTAGACGGATTGCGCCAGCGCCTGTTCAAAGAGGGCACCATGAAGCGAGACAAGTCCAGCAAGGCAAAAGCACGGAACACCGACCGGGCCCGGCTGATCAGCCAGCCGGCCCCGCCGGGCCAGGGCAAGAGGGGCGGTTCCTCCGGCAAGCGGGGCCGGGTCAGCCGGCCCACCATCAGTTCCGAGAAGGTCAACATGGACAGCGAGCTGGTGACCTCCATTACCCGCAAGAAGGCCGCCCGGCCCACCATCTCCAGCGTGCCCTGCAGCCCGGCCGCGGATGACAAGGCCGGCGGCAAGAAGAAACCCTACTCCAAGCCCTTCATGCGCGTGCACGACCGCCGGCTGGGAGAGAAGGCCGAGAACCTGCTGGCCGAGGCCTTCATGGCCGCCCGGCGGGATCGCCGCGACATCCAGCAGCTGCTGCTCAAGGGCAAGGACAAGGGCTTCGTCACCTTCAAGGAGGTCAACGACAGCCTGCCCGACGACGTGGTCACTCCCGACCAGCTGGAAGACCTGGTGGCCTTCCTGGGGGACGCCGATATCGATGTCGTGGAAGACGCCGCCGAGGTGAGCGGCAAGAGGCCACTGGCCGACAGCGGCCCCAGCAAGTACACCCCGGAGCCCGCCCCCTCCAAGACCTCGGACCCGGTACGCATGTACCTGCGCAAGATGGGCTCGGTTTCCCTGCTCACCCGCGAGGGCGAGGTGGAGATCGCCAAGCGCATCGAGGAGGGCGAAAAGGAGGTCATGCAGGCGGTAATCGAGTCTCCCCTGGCCATGCGCGAGATCCACTCGCTGGCCGAGCGCTTGCGCCGCTCCAAGCTGCGCCTGCGCGACGTGCTGCGCGACTACGACGAGGAGATGGGGGAGCAGGAAGAAGAGCGCATCACCGCTCGGGTGGTACAGAACATCGAGACCATCTGCAGGCTGCAGCGCGACAACGAGCAGGCCGAGGCCGCCCTCCGGCGCGGCCGGCGCATCGGCCAGAACCAGCGCGAGGCCCTGCGCGGGAAGATCGCCGGCAACCGGGAGAAGATGCTGGCCATCCTGGAGGAGATCCACCTGGTCAAGCACCAGATCGACAACATCGTCTCCCGTTTCAAGGATCTCATCCGCCAGGTGGACCGGGCCGAGGAGGACATCGCCACCTGCGAGCGGCGCACCGGCCTGTCGGCCCGCGAGCTGCGCAAGACCATCCGCCAGATCCGCTCCTCGCGCTCCCGCGAGGAGAAGATCTGCCAGAAGCTGGGTATCCGCCCCGAGGAATTCCAGGAGATGGAACGGCTGCTCAACGCCGCCGTGCGCAAGCGCCAGCAGGTGGAGAAGGAAGCCGGCATGTCCATCGACCTGCTGCGCCGCACCTACCGGGCCATCAGCGACGGCGAGCGCAAGGCCGAGCGGGCCAAGAGCGAACTGGTGGAGGCCAACCTGCGGCTGGTGGTGTCCATCGCCAAGAAGTACACCAACCGCGGCCTGCAGTTTTTGGACCTGATCCAGGAGGGCAACATCGGCCTGATGAAGGCGGTGGACAAGTTCGAGTACCGCCGGGGTTACAAGTTCTCCACCTACGCCACCTGGTGGATCCGCCAGGCCATCACCCGGGCCATCGCCGACCAGGCCCGCACCATCCGCATCCCGGTGCACATGATCGAGACCATCAACAAGCTCATCCGCACTTCCCGCTACCTGGTGCAGGAGATCGGCCGCGAGCCCACTCCCGAGGAAATCGCCGACAAGATGGAACTGCCCCTGGACAAGGTGCGCAAGGTCCTCAAGATCGCCAAGGAGCCGATATCGCTGGAGACCCCCATCGGGGAGGAGGAAGACAGCCACCTGGGAGACTTCATCGAGGACAAGGCCATCACCTCGCCCTCCGAGGCGGTGTTGAACATGAGCCTGTCGGAGCAGACCCGCAAGGTGCTGGCCACCCTGTCGCCGCGGGAAGAAAAGGTGCTGCGCATGCGCTTCGGCATCGGCGAGAAGTCGGATCACACCCTGGAGGAAGTGGGCCAGGATTTCGAGGTCACCCGCGAGCGCATCCGCCAGATCGAGGCCAAGGCCCTGCGCAAGCTGCGCCATCCCTCGCGTTCGAAACGCTTGCGGGCATTCGTGGAAGGAGAGTAGAGACAGTTGGGGCCCATAGCTCAGCGGCTAGAGCTGCCGGCTCATAACCGGTTGGTCCCGGGTTCGAATCCTGGTGGGCCCATTTTTTCGTTGACAGGACCGTTCCGGCAAAGTAGCTTGCCGGCGTGTTCGCGGGTGTTTTTGAAAGTTGTTGTCGAAACAAACCACGAGGGCTGGTGCTGTCGAGTGCCAGCCCTTCCGAGCCAGGCCAGGCGCGCCCCCTCTCGAGCGGGCGCGCTTTTCGCATTCGGGCCAGGGGGAAGACCACGCTTGCCGGGAGAGGAAGGAGAGGACGGTGACGCCACTGGACACGCTCAGGGCGCTGGTCGAACTGCAGGAGATTGACCTGCGCATCAGGGAACTGGAAAAGGACCGCCAGCAGATCCCCGCGCGCCTCGACGAAATCGCGGCCATCCTGGGAGAGAAGCGCGAAGCCCTGAAGACCGACCAGAACCTGCTCGATGACGCCGAGTTGGCCCGCCGGGTGGCCGAGAGCGACCTCAAGGCGGAAAAGGAAAAGATCAAGAAATGGGAGGCGCGCCTGGGCGAGATCCGCAACAACCGCGACTACCAGGCCCTGTCGCGGGAGATCGAGTCGGCCCGCAAGGCCAACCTGGGCATCGAGGACGAGATCCTGCGCAAGATGCAGGAGATCGAAGACCTCAAGGGCAGCATCGCCGAGAAGGAAGAGGAGCTGGCGGGCATAGAAGGCCAGCTGCTGGGAGAAAAGGCCGAGCTCGAGGAGCAGCTGCGCAGTCTCAACGAGCGCATCGAGCAGGAGAACGCCGTGCGCCAGCAGGCGGTGGAGAAGGTCGACCAGCGCTGGTACCGCCAGTACCAGACCATCAAGGACCGCCGCGACGGCCTGGCCGTGGTGGCCGTGCGCGACGAGCATTGCCAGGGCTGCCACATGGGCATTCCCCCGCAGCTCTACAACATCGTCCTCAAGGGCCAGGAGATAAAGTCCTGCCCTTTCTGCCAGCGCATCTTCTACTACCCGCCCGCCCTGGAACAACCGTCATCCGCCAGCGAACAGGCCGGCTAGGCCAGGTCGTTCCCTTCGTCGGGAAAGGAAGCGGGCCCGGGCATGGATAACGATATCTTGCACATCTGGAGCGACGGGGCGGCCCGGGGTAATCCCGGGCCGGCCGGGGCGGGAGTGGTCATCGCCCGCGCCGACGGCGAGATCGTCGAGGAGCTGTCCCGTTACCTGGGCGAGACCACCAACAACGTGGCCGAGTACCAGGCCCTGCTGCTGGGCCTGGAGCGGGCGTTGCAGTTGCGGGCCGTCGCCCTGAGGGCCCACCTGGACTCGCAGCTGGTGGTGCGCCAGCTGCAGGGCAGCTACCGGGTGCGCCAGCCCCACCTGCGGCCGCTTTACCAGCGGGCGCTGGAGATGCTGCGGCGCTTCGAGCAGGCCGAGCTGGTGCATGTGCCGCGGG
>QMME01000041.1 GCA_003647095.1 Deltaproteobacteria bacterium | reverse complement strand
TACTACCAGCTGGCCTCCCTGCACTTGAAGAAGGGCAACGTGGAGGTGGCCCGCAACATCTACCAGCAGCTCATCGACTTCGACATCTCCTACCGGGACGCGGCCGATCGACTCAAGGAACTGGAGGCCGGGCAGGTGCCGGTGCCGCAGGAGGCGGGCCGGGACGAGGAGACCACGGCCGGAGAACTGCCCGAGGACGCCGAGCTGCAGGAGCAGGTGGTGGGGGTCATGGAAGGGTTCGATTTCCTGCGCCGCATTCCCCTGTTCGAGGACATGCCGCTGGCGCAGATGAAGTCGTTCTACAACATCTGCGAGGAGCGCGTCTTCGAACCCGCCGAGGTCATCATCGAACAGGGGCGACCCGGCCTGGCCCTGTACGTGCTGCGCGAGGGACAGGTGGGAGTGCACCGCCAGGAAGGCGACCACTCCAGCGAGGTGGCCGAGCTGGGGCCGGGAGAGTACGTGGGGGAGATGTCGCTGGTGGACGAGGCACCCACTTCGGCCCGGGTGACCGCCAAGAGCCGGGTGGTGGCCTTCGAGATCTCCCGCGATCACTTCCTGCGCTTCCTGCAGGCCAACGATCGCTTCGCCGTCAGGGTGCTGCGGGTGTTCGTGCGCACCCTGTGCCAGAGACTGCGCGATACCACGGCCAAGCTGGCCGGAAAGGAGCAGTGAAGATGACACGCTGGCTAGCGGTCGCCGTGTTCCTGCTGGCGGCCTGCACCCCGGAGAAGACTCCGCCGGTCGATGCGGGCCGGAAAAAGGCCGCCCCCGCCACCAGCAAGCAGGCCCCCAAGAACCTCTTTGCCGGCTGGACGGCGGTCGAGCTGGGAAAACACCTCAAGGGGGTGACCCACGTCGGCTACAGCCCGGACGGCAAATTGCTGGTCAGCTGCGACCGGGCCGGGGTGGTGAAGCTGTGGCGCGGCGACAATCACACCCTGTGGCGCGAGCTCAAGGGCCACGGAGCGGCGGTGATGATGGCCGCCTTCTCGCCCGACGGCAAGCTGCTGGCCACCGTCAGTCGCGACGAGACGGCGCGCTTGTGGGACGTCGGCCAGGGCAAGCTGGTGCGGGTCCTCAAGGACAAGCCCCCGCGCGAGAAAGACATGAGCGAGGAGGAACTGGCCCGCTACGCCGCCACTCCCAAGCCGGCCATGAACTGGGCGGCCTTCTCCGCCGACGGCAAGCGCCTGGCGACCGCCGGCGACGACTTCGCCCTCAAGATCTGGGACGTGGCCAGCGGCCGCAAGCTGGCCACCATCGAGGATTTCGGCTGCCACCAACGCCGGGTGCTGCGCCGCCCCGATGGACCGGGCTGGCTCAGCTCGGCCGGCTGCGCCGATGACGGCGTCAGTTACCTGAAGTTCTGGGACGAGCAGGGCAACCTGGTCAACCAGGGTGGCGACGCCCAGCACGATGCCCACTTCGTGGCCCTGGACCCGGCCGGGCGCTTCATCGTGGCCGCCGACGGCAGCCTGGCCCTGACCACCTTCTCCATGCAGGGCTCGCAGCTGCGGCGCCTGCTGCTGCCCGGCTACCACTTCTGCGTGACCTTCGGCCAGCGTGGCCGCTACCTGGCCGTCGGCGCCGAGGCGGGCAAGATCTGGGTTCTCGAAGTGGAGACCTGGAAGCGGGTGGGTACCATCGATTGCGGGCACAAGGCGGCGGTGGACAGCCTGGCGGTCAGCCCCTCCTCCGGGGTGCTGGCGGCCGGGTTACGCGACGGCCGGGTGGTGTACTTCGACCGGCCCTTCGAGTAGCTCCGAACACCACCGGCGGGTGCAGCTGCCACCGGCTGCCGGGGCGGGAGAGCCGGAAACTATGTTACCCGGCCGGGTTGTGCTAGAATCACCGGGCATATTCAGACTGGAGGCAGGCTATGGTTGCCGAGGTCAGCCTGGTACCACTGGGGGCGGGAACCTCCCTTTCGCGATACGTGGCCCGGTCCGTGGAGATCATTCGCTCGAGCGGCCTGCGACACCAGTTCCACGCCATGGGAACCAACCTGGAAGGCGAGTGGGACGAGATCATGGCGGTGGTGAAACGCTGCCGTGAGGCCCTGCTGGAGATGGGTGCCGAACGGGTGCTGGTGCGGCTTACCATCGACGATCGCCGCGACAAGCCCGGACGGCTGGCCGACAAGGAGCGGGCGGTGCGGGAGAAGATGACGGCGGCCGGCGGCCGGGGCGAAACCGACGCCGGGGATGGTGACTAGCATGGCCGGGCCCAAGATCCTGGTGGTGGACGACAACCAGTCGGTGTGTCGCTTCGTGGCCGGTGTGCTGCGACCCCTGGGCTACCAGGTACGCACGGCGGCGAACGGCCTCGAGGCCCTGAGGGTCATCAAGGACGACGTGCCCGACCTGGTGCTGCTCGACCTGGTCATGCCCCAGCTCAACGGCTACCAGGTGTTGAAGGTGGTGCAGCAGAAGAAGCTGGCTCCCGGGGTCAGCTTCGTGCTCATGTCCTCCACCAAGGAGAAGGTGGTGCAGCGGGTACGGGACCTGACCAGCGTGCAACATACCCTGGCCAAGCCGGTGACCGCCCAGCAGGTCCGCGATCTGGTCTCCCGGCTGGCGCCGATCGCCGAGGAGCTAGACGAAGAAGAGGGCGCGGAAGACATCGAGTTCGACATCAGCGAGCCGGAGCCGCCCGGGCAACAGCCGCTGCCGGAAGAGAAGCCGGAACCGGGTTCGCAACCGGAAGAGAAAACCGCTGCGGAACCGGAGATAGAGCAACAATCGCTGGACGTGGCCGACGGCTTCAGCGGCGAGATCACCTCGGACGATGCCGTGCGTACCCGCCAGGACATGGTCAGCCTGCTGCGTGACCGGCTGGATTCGGCGGTGGCCGCGGGCATGGCCGCCCGCCTGGACGACATCCTGGCGGCCGGTGACCGTGACCAGCTGCTGGGGACCCTGGCCGAGATCCTGGCCTCGGTGGTGGACGACAGGCTGGTGGAGCGGCTGCTCGACCTGGTGGCCGTTCACGGCAGGAGCATCTCGCGGAAGTAATCGACGTTTCGCGGCAGGTGGGGGGCTTCCCGGCGCACCTGGCCTCGGCGCCTGCGGAACAGGGGACTGGGCGCCTGCGGCGCCGGCATTTTCTCCTCGTCGCCTACGGCGACTGGACTGGTCCTCGGCGCCTCGGCCAGGTGCGCCGGGAAGCTGGACGTAGTTACCAATAACCTCGGCGCCTGCGGAACAGGGGACTGGGCGCCTGCGGCGCCGGCATTCTCTCCTCGGCGCCTGCGGAACAGACGCAGTTACCAATGTCCTCGGCGCCTGCGGCGACATCCTCTCAGAAGGTCACCTGCAGGGCGGCGGCGGCACCCGCACGGCCCGGTCCCAGGAAGAACTGGACGTCGCCGCTTTTCGGCGCCGGTGGAGGAGGTTCCTCCAGTTCCAGTTCGCGGCGCAGGCGGTCGTTGACGCTTTCGATCAGTTCCTGGGTCTGGCGTGGGGTGAGGAAATGATGGCGGGCATAAGGGCTGGTGGCGCTGGCAGCCCGGGCTCCGTAGTTCAACCACATGATCAATCCGGCGATGCCGGCGGCCGAGCCCACTCCCACGGCCACCCCGGCGCCGGTGATGCCCTCGTCGGTGCCCTGCTTGAAGTAGGGAGCGGCGATGCCCGCGGCCACGAAGCCGGCCAGGGTCAGGCCGATGCCGATGTTGCGGTAGAGGCGGTAGCGGGAGGCCTGCTGCTTGATCTTCCGGGCCAGGTCCTGGCGGCCGGCCAGCTCCACCAGTTGCAACTCGCTTATGGGATTGCTGCCCCGCAGGATGTGCCAGCCGGAGCCGCCGCTCACCGGCCCACCCACTCCCACGGCCACGTTGCCGGTGGCGAACCCGACGGATACCCCGGCCCGTGGCTCCCGTCGCCACACCAGCGACAGGGCCCGCTGGCGGTAGCTCTCCAGCCGGCTGGACCGGGACGGTGGAGGCTCGCCGGGCGGTGGTGGCGGGGGGGCGGGTTGTTCGGGGGCAACCACCGCCACCGGGGCCTGAACGGGTTGCGGCAGGCCGGCCAGGCTGACGGTGTCGTCGGCCAGTTCCCGGCCGTCGGCGGCCACCAACCACAGCTGCACGTCATAGTTCTTCTGGGTGCGAAACACCCTGACGAAAAGCGCGGCCGCGGTCTGGCACTTTTTTGCCACCCCGGCGATTCCCCGGGGATTCACCGGGAATTCCGGACCGGCGCAGGCCAGCACCTTCCCGGGCTCCAGCAGTTGCAGCTTCTCGATCTTGGCCAGTCCCGCCGCCAGCGCCTGCTCCAGGCCTTCCAGGTCCTCGTCGGTACCGCTGGCTTCCGGCTTGATCAACGCCAGGCTGTCGATACCGGCCAACCGCTGGCGGGCCAGGGCCAGCACCTCGTCGATGGTGGCCGGGGATTTGGTATCACTGGCCGGCGGTTGTTCCGCTGCGGCCGCTGCCGGGGCCTTCTCTCCATCGGCAGGGGGCTGCTTCTTCCCGGCGGGAGGCGGGACCTGCCCGTCGGCCGGCTGGGGAACCGCGGGGGGTGGTTGCTCTCCCCGCGCCGGAACGGCCAGGCCCAGGAGAGTGACGGCAATCATCATCGAGCGCATTTCTCCCTCCAGCGCAGTCTTTACCCGGGCAGTCTAACATAAACAACTCTGGTGTACATTATCCGCCCATCTGCTTGACTGCCGTACTGCCCGGGCATATGATGTCCGCAAAGTGAGCGCCGCCGGACAACAGGGCGCCCTTCTGGGGGTTGCACGATGAAGAAGAAGATTCTCGTGGTAGATGACAGCATTGCCGTTGCCCGCCAGCTGGGCAAGGTCATCGAGGAGTTCGATGATTACGAGGTCATTGGTCACGCCCGGGACGGTGCGGAGGCCATCAAGCTGTACAAGACCCTGAATCCCGACGTGGTGCTGATGGACATCGTCATGCCCATGATGGACGGAATACAATCGCTGCGTACCCTCATGCGCGTCGATCCCCAGGCCCGGGTGGTGATGGTGTCTTCGGTCGGCGGCGTCGGCCAGAAGGTGGAAGACGCCCTGCGCCTGGGCGCCCGTAACGTGGTTTCCAAGCCGTTCGAACCGGAAAAGATAAAGTCCGTGCTGGACAAGGTTTTCGTCGAGGGTTGAAAGATGGGCGTCCAGTTTTTCGGAGAATTCCTCATCGACCGCTGGGTGATAACCCGCGGGCAGCTCATCGAGGCGCTGGAGTTGCAGAATTACCGCAATCCCAAGTTCGGCCAGGTGGGAGTCGAGCGGGGCTACCTTACCGAGGAACAGGTCGAACAGGTACACTTGCAACAGCGCAGCACCGACAAGCAGTTTGCCGAGTTGGCCATTTCCCTGGGATACCTCGACCAGCAGCAGGCCGAGGAGATTCTCACCTACCAGAAGAACAATCACCTCTATCTGGGAGAAGCGCTGCTGGAGCTGGGTCATATCACCGAGGAAATCCTGGAACGAGAGCTGGCCATCTTCAAGGAAGAGCAGGCCCAGTACGAGATCGAGAGCATCGACCTGCCCGCCGATGTGCCCTCCCGGCCGGTGCTGGAAGTGGCGGTGGATCTAACCCGAAAGCTGCTCGAACGCCTGGCCGGGTTGCGAGTGAAGGTGGGAGATGTCCAGGAAGGGCCCGTGGACGCCAGCCGGGATCGCCACCTGACCGTCAGCGTGGCCTTCGATGGCACCCTCAAGGCCCGTTACCTGTTAAGCCCGACCAGCGACGTGGCGGTGACCATCGCCTCGGCGGTACTGCGCGAGGATGCCACCCGCGAATCCGAGGAAGTGGTCGAAGACGCCGTGAAGGAGTTCTGTAACATCGTTTGCGGTAACGCCGTGGCCAAGCTGGCCCAGCAGGGGCACGTTATCGACATCCTGCCCCCGGAGACCGTGGCGGAGATACCGCCACCGGCAGACGGCGAGAAATGCCTGGTCCTGCCCTTGCACCTGGCCGAGGGCAAGCTGGAGTTGCGTTTCCTGCTGCCGGTCGCCGCTTGAGCGGAAAGGAAGCATCTCATGACCGTCGAACTGGCAACTTTTGGTGTCTGGGAACTCATTCTCATCCTGCTCATCGTGGTGGTCATCTTCGGAGCCGGCAAGTTGCCCCAGCTGGGCGAGTCGATGGGCAAGGCCGTTCGCAATTTCCGCCAGTCTTTCAAGGGGGAGGAGAAGGAAGTAGAGGCCCGGGCAGAAAAGATCGAACCTCCACAGCAGGCCGGCACCCTGCCGGCGGGACAGGGCGAGGAATCTGCCAGCCAGCAAGCCGCCCCGGCGGAACACACCGGCGAGCCTGCCGAGAAGAGCTGATCTGCCAGCCCGGACACGGGCAAGTATCATGTTCAACATCGGAACCTGGGAACTCATCGTCATCCTGGCACTGGCGCTGCTGCTGCTGGGGCCGCAGAAGCTGCCCGAGGTGGCTCGCTCCCTGGGCAAGGGATTGCTGCAGCTGCGGCGTTCGCTCGACGAGGTCAAGCAGGAGATCGATATCGAGGGCATCAAGCGAGACATCGTCAGTGATGTCGGGGTAGATGAGCTGCGGCGCACCCTGGACATCCGTGCCGACGTGCGCCGGGCCCTGGACGAGCTGGAGGCCGAGCCGGCCCCGGTCGCCGGGCTGGAGCCGGGTAAGCAACCGGGACCCGAATCTCCTGTTCCTCCCGCCGGCGACGACTCTCCCGGCCCGGAGGAGGGCCCGGCCGGTTAGCTCGGCAGCGTATCGTTCCATCTCTTCCTCCCTTCCCGTTGCCGGCCCGGCAGCATTGTTCTAGTATTAGCGTACCCCCTCGATGCCGGGAGGCTTGTCATGAAGTCATTGATCTTGAAGATGAGCTTAATGATGGCGCTGCTGCTGGTCGCCGGTTGTTCCTCGAGCAAGGGCGGCCAGGGTGACGTCTGCCAGTCCGACGACGATTGCGCCAGTGGCTTCTGCGTTTCCGGGACCTGTGCCGAGTGCCGCTGGAGTGCCGATTGCGCGGCGGACCAGGTTTGCCTGGACGGCCGCTGCCTGAAGGAGTGTCCCCAAGATGACCGTTGCGAGTACGGTGGCCAGTGCTGCCCGGGAGACTACGTTTGCGAGGACCGGGTCTGTCGCCAGCCCTGCGACGGCGTTCGTTGCGGGCACCGGCTGGAGCAGTGTTGCACCGATGGCCAGGTGTGCCAGGACGAGCGCTGCCTGATAGATTGCGGTGCCAACGAACGTTGCGGCGCCAACCTGGATATTTGCTGCCAGGCGGGAGAACTTTGCTACGGTTCCCGTTGTGTCAGCCCCGGGCCGGAATGTTCCCGCCAGGCCGACTGCCCCCCCGGGCAGGTGTGCGAGCGGGACCTGGGCCGCTGCCTCGACGAGGAGGCCATCGGTGACTGCGAATACGTACCGCCGGTGGGACAATTCAATCCCCAGCGGGATTGTCGCTGGACGCCGCCGGCCGGTGGCGTCACCCCGGTGCGCGACGACGTGGTGATGACGCCGGCCGTGGCCAACCTCACCGACGACAACGGCGATGGTCGCACCGACCGCTTCGATACCCCGGAGATCGTCTTCATCAGCTACGACCGGCAGGGTGATGGCTGCTGCAACGTGCCGGGTACGCTGCGGGTGGTCTCGGGCCAGTGCCAGCCCGACGGCAGCATGCTGACGCTGTTCTCCTCGGCCAGCCCGGTGCTCGACAACTCCGGGGGCCTGGCCCTGGGAGATGTCGACGGGGACGGGGTGCCCGAGATCGTGGCCATGACCATGGTCGATGTCAACGGCACCGCGCGGCCGCAGGGCACGGTGGCCTTCAAGCGGGCCAGCGCCGACGGCAGCGACTGGCAGGTGCTGTGGCACAACGACCAGTACCCCACCTGGAACGTGCATACCCGCGGCGGCAGCCAGCCGTCTCTGGCCAACCTGGATGCCCAGGGCCCGCCCGAGGTGATCGTCGGCAACGTGGTGCTGGATGGAAAAACGGGGCAGCTGCTCTGGGACGGTCTGCAGACGGTCGGCCCCACGGCCGGCATCGGCAATAATGCCTTCCTGGGGCCGGTGTCGGCGGTGGCCGACATCGATCTCGACGGCAAGCTGGAGGTGCTGGCCGGCAATACCTGCTACGAGCACGACGGCAGCGAGAAGTGGACCTTCAACTACACTTCCGATAACTCTCCCTGTGGTGGCGACCTGCCCTGCGACGGCTACAACGCCGTGGGCAACTTCGATGGCGACGACCAGGGCGAGATGGTCATCGTGCGCCGCGGCGAGGTTTTCGTCATCGACAGCGACGGCAGCCAGCTGGCCAAGGTGGCCATTCCCGTCGATGACTGTGCCAACAACGAAAGCGGCCCCCCCACGGTGGCCGATTTCGACGGCGACGGCCGTCCCGAGATCGGCACCGCCGCCGGGGACTACTACGTCATAGTAGACCTCGACTGCCTGGGGGCCAATCCCCAGGACGGCTGTTCCAACCGGCCGGGGGTCCTCTGGTACGTGCCCAACGAGGACTGTTCCAGCCGGGTGACGGCATCATCGGTTTTCGACTTCGACGGCGACGGGCGTGCCGAAGCCGTCTACGCCGACGAGACTTCCTTCCGCATCTTCGACGGCACCACCGGCCAGGAGGTCTATCGCGACAACGATCACGGTTCACACACCCGCCTGGAGGAAGTGGTCATCGCCGATGTCGACAACGACGGCAATGCCGAGGTGGTGATTGCCGAGAACGCCAACAACAGCAAGGTCCCCGGTATCGTGGTCTGGGGGGACGCGCTCGACAACTGGGTGTTCACCCGGCGCATCTGGAACCAGCACGGCTACCACGTGGCCAACATCACCGAGGACGGCGCCGTGCCACTGTACGAAGAGCCCAACTGGCTGGCCCCCTGGGAGATGAACAACTTTCGCCAGAACGTGCAGGGCGAGGGGCTGTTCTGGGCCCCCGACCTGGTGGTGCTCAACTTGCAGGCGGTGTGCGAACCGGGACCGCAGCTGTACATCTCCTTCGATGTCATGAACCAGGGCAGCCGCATGGTGGCGGCCGGCTCGCCGGTGACGCTGTATGCCGACGATCAACCCATCCAGACCGTGGCCACCAGCAGGCCGCTGTTTCCCGGCCAGCTGGAGCACATCGGCCTGTCCTGGCCGGTACCGGAGAACCTGCAGAACGTGCTGTTGCAACTGCGGGCCGGCGCCGACGACCAGGGTGACGGCAGCGGCCGGGACAACGAGTGCCACGAGGACAACAACGACGCCACTCTGGCCAACGTGGCCTGCGGGGTGGTCGATTGAGTGGAGGTCACTGGCTTAGACGGTTCTTTGCTGCAGCTCGGATACCTTGGCCAGCGCCGGGTAGTCGCGATCGCGATGGAGCACGCACAGCGCGTTACGGATGGCACAGGCGGCGATCAGGCAGTCCACGGAAGACCTGATGGTCAAGCCGTTCCGTCGAGCTGTCCGGTAGAGTGACACCGCTTGATCGAAAACCTCCCGTTCCAGGGGCGATTCCACCATGGGCAGGGCGTGCATGGCACTGCGGGCGTGCCGGAAGCCCGCCTCGTTGCGAAAGCCTTGCAGAACCTCCTGCACCACCGGCAGGCATGTCACCACCAGGTCGAAGTCCACGGTGCCTTCGAGATCGAAAGGATCATTGCGGCGGAATGTTTCTATCCATACCGACGTGTCTACCAGGTACACCTCAATGACCCCCCGAGGTGGATGTGTCGCCGCGCATTTCCGCCAGGTCTCCCTCCCACAGGCCGGAACCACGGAGTTCCAGGATCTTGCGCGCCTCGGCGCGCCTGACGAATTCAAACAGGGCTGTCTCCACGGCTTTCGAGTAGGTTTTCACTCCCGCCAGCCGCGCCGCTTTCTCAAGCAGTTCCTCGTCAATCACAATTGTCGTACGTTTCATACAAGTAGTATGTTTTATATGCATCATTCTGTCAAGCAACATCTTCAGGATCTGTCTTCTTATACACAACACACTGAAACAGAAAGCAAAACAATGGGGACAGGCCCAGGCCTACGGGCCTACAAGCCTAGGGGACGGCCCCGGGTCTATGGTAGTTACTCCGTGCCGGGCGCCTAGAAAAGCGTGGCCTCGGGCAGGAAGTTGGACATGAAGGCAGCCACATCGCAGCTGCGGGCCGGACCGCGGCGCTGGTTGCCGGCATCTAGCTGGAAGTAATGCACCACGCCCTGGCTGACCCCGGTCACCTCCACCAGCAGGCGATAGACGCCGGATGAGACCTGCAGGAATACCGACTCGAAGACCTGCTTCTGCAGCACCCGCTGAGCCCCGAAGGGCTGGCCGTCGGCGTTGATAGCCACGTAGCGGATCTCGGCACCGTCGTCGCGTTCCACCAGCACGTTCATCGCCCAGCGCTCGCCGGTCACGGGCAGAACCTGGGAGGCGCCGAGTTCCATGTCCAGCGCGGCTTCCGGTGCGGCTGCTGCTGCCGGAACCGGTGCCGCGGTCGTCGTGGCGCCGGCTGGCGGCTGGACGGTGGCCTCTCCCAGCAGACCGGCGACGAAGTCCTCGGCACTCGTGAGCCGCTCCAATTCGACCCGGCCGCGCCACCTTACCCCGGAGGGGTCGACCAGGCGCACGGCCAGGCGGTTGCCCTCTTCCAGGCGCAGGGCCAGGCGCAGCTGCCGATCGCCGACCCGCAGGTCCTTGGCCAGGATGGCTCCCCGGGTCAGCAGGCAGTCGTGGCCCAGGCGGGAAACGACTTCCCCCAGGGGTAATCCCTCTGGCGGCTCCGGGTCGTGGGCTGCAGGCACCGGAGTCGGAGCGGAACAGGAATCCCCGACCGCGGGGGTGGTCTTCTTCTCCCGCAGGCGCTCGAGCAAGCCTCCCAGGGCCAGCTCCAGGTCGGTCCGGTCGCCGTATTCGTCCAGGGGAATGGCCAGTGGTTCAACTTCCTCCGGCCGGGCCTGGCCCGGTCGCCGCACCTGCACGATGCTCACCTGCCGGCCGTAGCCCTCGAGCAGTAGTTCGGCCTGGGCCAGTTCCACGCGGGCCTGCAGACACAGTCGTGAGGCATCTACACGGCAGGCCAGTCCCAGTTGCTGGCAGCGTCTTTGCAACACCGCCAACTCGGCGGCCCGTTGCTCCATCTGCCGCTGCACCTGGGCCAGTACCTGGGACATCTCGGCGAAGTCGAAAAAGGGTACCGGACCCAGGGCTGCCAGCAGTGCCGGCTTGAGAAAGACCAGTTGGTCGTGGCCCTGCACGGTGAACAGGGCATGGGTGATGGAAACCCGCGAGAAGGGGTCGCGCAGGGCCCCGTCGGCCAAGTGCAACTCTCCTTCCAGGCGTTGGCCCTGGGGAGTGTCGACCAGTCGAGTGGCCACCTGCAGGGCGTTGAGCTTGCGGCGGGCGATCTCGTTCAGTCTTGCCGGTGAAATCTTGTGGCTTGCCACTTCACTCTCCTCGGGTGCCGTTCGCGGCGAAACTAGCAAGGGGGCAGCGGCTTGTGAAGGACATTTGTTTTTTTTTCTGCTAAAATGACTCACGTTGCCAACTATGGGGAGTGGACAGTCATGAAGTGGATGCTGGTGCTGTCGGCGGCCGCGTTCCTGGGCGGCTGCGGTGGTGGAGATTCGGGGAGTCAGTGTGGCGAGCAGATGGTGCTCGACGAACAGAGCCTGGACGTGGTGGAGGTGCGCCTGTACCGGGGACGCTGCCTGGGGCACCTGGTCATCCGTCCCCAGGGAGACGACGCGAAGTCGCGACTCGTCGCCATTGCCCAGGCCCTGGCCGCCGCCATTCCCGCCGACGGCTCCGCGCCCGCGTCGGATGCCCAACTGGTGACGCTGGTGCCGGATCCCGGGCAGGTGGGCGACGGCACCTGGCAGGAGGATCTGACCGACCAGGTCGAAGGCCCCTGGCTGGTGAGCACCAGTGCCTACGACTGGATCGACGGAGCCGGCAAGCCCTTCGAGGACAACGGCTTCCAGGCTGCCAGCGGCGAGACCTATCAGCACCAGGCTCCTGATCTAAGGCTCACCATTGAGCTGGTGGATCAGGGTTCCTGTGCCGGGGCCGAAGCCGCCTTCCGGGATGCCGGTTGGAACGAGGGTACACCGGTTGAATAAACGAATCAGCAGGCGTTGTTTCCTGGCCAGCGGCGGCACCGCCGCAGCCATACTGGCAGGCGGGGGCAAGGTCCGAGCCGCTCCCCGGGCACCCTCTCCGGTCTATTCCGCTTACCACGAGCAGATGGTGAGCGGTTCCACCCCGGATACGGTGCAGTACCAGTGGGTGCGGGCCGGGGTGGATGCCTGCCTCAAGGCCATGACCGGGCAAGCCAGTGCGGGGGACGCCTGGGAGAGCCTCTTTGCCGGAATTGGCACCCAGAGCAAGGTGGCCATCAAGGTCAACTGCCTCAATACCGACGTTCATCCCCAGTTCGCCACCGTCAGGGCCCTGGTGGAGAGCATGACGGAGATGCTGGGGGGAACCTTTCCCGCCGGCAACATCTCGCTGTTCGATAACAACCTGTGGACGACCGGCAAGGTCGACGCCTGCTACGGCGGCGCCCGGCTCGATGCCCTGGGCATAGTCCACGGCGAAGACAGCTATCCGGCCACCACCACGGTGATGGTCGGGGGAACCAGCATGTACGTGAGCCGTTTCTGGGCGGAGGCCGACTACGCCGTCAGCCTGGCCAAGATGGCTCCCCACCAGTACTACGCCGGCGGCCTGAGCGGCGTCATCAAGAACATGATGGGCGCCGTTAGCCTGGCCAACGACAACTACCAGGCCAAGCGTGACAACTCCGGTTTCCACGACGGGGCGCCCTACACCGCCTTCCGCGACCTGTTCGCCAACTGGGGCGGTGCCCACCTGCAGCTGTACATCGTCGACATGCTCTTTGCCTGCCGTCACGAGAACGCCGCGGGCTGGGAGCGGGTGGTCAAGCGTATTACCATGGGTCGCGACCCGGTGGCGGTGGATTCCTACAACGTCGACAAGATCAACGAGCTGGGCATGAACGTGGTACAGCCGGTTACCAAGGCCGTGCCCCAGGCGCTGGAACAGGCCGGCCTGGGCTCGGTGGCCTACGACCTGGTCGAACCCGAGGTGGCGCTGCCGCAGGTGCCGTCGCGCGATGACATCGATGCCCTGCTCCGCGCCCGCATGCAGGGCCAGGCCACGGACGGCCAGGTGCGGGAGCAGATCGGCAAGTACCGGGAGCAATGATGTTCAGATCCCTGACCGCTGTTTTCCTGGTGGCATTGCTATGGCCCGGAGTCACGCCGGCCTACTCCACCCTGGCGGAGGTGACGGTACAACGTTCCTTCGAACCCGCCCGCCCCCGGCCGGGACAGCCGGTGCAGGTGAGCTTGCTGGTCACGGTCGGGTCTATCGGTTCCGAGCCGCTGCGCGGTTTCTGGATCAGCGATGCCGTTCCCGCCGGCCTGGAACCGACAACCGCCAGCGTGGTGCTGGACGGGCAGGGGGTTACCGTCCGGCACGAGACCGGCCAGGGAATCCTGGCCTGCTGCAGCCTGGAACGCTGGGTGCTGGAGACCCCGCCGGACTGGGCCGAGGGCTTGCCCCTGGCGGCCGGCTCCAGCCTGGAGATCTCCTACCAGGTTACCGTTCCCGCCGACGCCGGCGACGCCATCGTCTTTCCCGGCTTTTCCTGGGTGGCCATGATCCCCGGCCAGGGAGCGGCCGGTGACCACTTCGCCTTCGAGGACAATCCCGCCGAGCTGCCGGTGGACAACGGTTCCGGGCAGAACCTGCCGCCGCAGGTAGTCGCCGCTGCCCAGCCGAGCAGCGGTGAGGCCCCGTTGACGGTGAACTTTTCCGCCCAGGCCAGTGATCCCGACGGGCAGGTGGTTGCCTTCCACTGGCAGTTCGGGGACGGCCAGGAAGACGACCGGGCCGAGTGCACGCACAGCTACCAGCAGCCGGGAAGCTACGTGGCCCGGCTCGAGGTGACCGATGACGACGGGGCCACGGCCAGCGACACCGTTACCGTCATGGTGTTCGAGCCGGCCGACGGTGGCGGCGGCGACGAGGATGGCGGCAGTGGCGACGGTGGTCAGAGGCAGGACGATGATACGGTGACGATTGAGGGTGGTTGCTCGTGTGCCGGCGGAGGCCGGCCGTTCGCCGGTACGGGATGGTTGTTGCTGCTGTCGTGGCTGCTCTGGCGCCGGCGCGGCTGAAAGCACCGGCGGCGGGAAGGAGGGGTTCATGGCCAGGTGGTTGCGTGGCAAGTCGATCGCTCCGGCAGAGAGGGGAGCTGTTGTGCTGCCGTTGCTGGTGGTGCTGCTACTGCCGGGCGTAGCGGCCCGGGCCGCGGTCTACGAGGTTGGTCCCGGCCAGGCGCTGGCGGAACTGGACGAAGTTCCCTGGGAGTCGCTGGCTCCCGGCGACCAGGTCCTGGTCCACTGGCGCAGCGAACCCTACCGCAGCAAGATCATCCTGGCGGTGACAGCCAGCGAACAACAACCGCTGCTGCTGCGGGGCGTGGTTGGCCCCGATGGCCAGCTGCCGATCATCGACGGCCGCGACGCCACCACCCGTGCCGGTATCAATTTCTGGAACGAAGATCGCGGGGTGATCAAGATCGGGGGGTCCAACAACCCCGATTGCGATCCCCCCGCTTGCGTGCCCAGTTGGATCGTGGTGGAGAACCTCGACGTTCGTTCCGGGCGTGCCCCTTACCGCTTTTCCGGCCGCAACGGCGATAGCGGCTACACCGAAAATGCCGCCGCCATTTACGTGGAGGTGGGCAGGCACATCACTATCCGTAACTGCTCCCTGCACGATTCCGGCAACGGGTTGTTCATCGGTGTATTCGGCGGCGAGACCCGGGACATCCTGGTGGAGGGCAACCATCTCTGGGACAACGGAATCGAAGACAGCATCTACGAGCACAACAGCTACACCTCGGCCCGCGGTATAGTCTTCCAGTTCAACCACTATGGTCCCCTGCGGGCCGGCTGCCTGGGAAACAACCTCAAGGATCGCTCGGCCGGACTGGTGGTGCGCTACAACTGGATCGAGAACGGCAACCGCCAGCTAGACCTGGTGGACGGCGAAGACAGCCAGGCGGTTCCCGACGATCCCGCCTACCGCAGCACCTTCGTCTATGGCAACGTGCTGGTGGAGGCGGAAGGGGAGGGCAACAGCCAGATCGTCCATTACGGCGGCGACAGCGGTGATACCTCCATCTACCGCAAGGGAACACTCTACTTCTACAACAACACCGTAATCTCCACCCGTAGCGGCAATACCACCCTGCTGCGCCTGTCTACCAACGACGAGCACTGTGACTGCCGCAACAATATCGTCTACGCCACTGCCGGCGGCTCCCGCCTGGCGCTGCTGGCCAGCAACGGCGTGCTGGATCTCAGCCATAACTGGCTCAACGAGGGCTGGCGGGACTCGCACGACGGCCTGGACGGGGTCATCAACGACGACGGTACGAACGTCACCGGCAGCACTCCCGGCTTCGTCGACGGTAATGGACAGGATTTCCGGCCGGCCGCCGGTTCTCCCGCCATCGACGGGGGAACGGACCTGGCCGCCGCGGCCGTTGCCTTTCCGGTGCTCTTCGAGTACCTGCGCCACCAGCACGGCCAGCCTCGCCCGCTTCAGGGAAACATCGACCTGGGAGCCTTCGAGTACTGCCCGCCCGGCGGTTGTGACGCCGACGATGGTGGTGGTGACGTCGACGGTGGTGATGACGCTGATGGTGGCGGTGGTGGTGACGATGGCGGTAACGGCGACGCCGCCGTCGACGCCGGTCCACCCGATGCCGGCCGGGACGCCGGTGGTGACGACGGCGGCGACGGCGGGGTCGTCACGGGCGATGACGGTACCGGTACGGACTCCGTCGCTGACCGGGGTGGTGAAGCGGCGGACGACACCGGAACGGCTGATGCCCCGGAAGACGGCGCCGACGCCGGTTCCTCCCTGCAAGGAGCCTGTAGCTGTTCCCCCGGGAGCCGGAGCTCTTCGCTGCCGTGGCTGCTGGTCTTGCTGCTGGTGTCCTGGCGGCGGCGGAAAGGGGCCGGCTCGACCTGACGCCGGAAATGCTTGATCGCTTCCCAGGATGTGACAACATTGATCTCCATGGGCAGAAATTTGCTCGCGGCAGTCATCCTGCTCGGCCTGGCGCCGGCGCTACCGGCGCAGGAAAACGACGTGGAGATGGAGCTGTTTTTCAGCGAGGAAGAGACCGTCACCGTGGCTGCCCGTCACCAGCAAAGGCTGGGCATGAGTCCCTCGGCCGTCACCGTGATCGATGAACAGGACATCGCCGCTTCCGGAGCCACCGGCCTGATCGATCTGCTGCGGCTGGTGCCGGGCCTGGACGTGGTAATCGACTCGCCGGCATTCTCGTCCGTGAGCAACCGCCTGGACTGGACCATAGAGAACAACCAGTTGTTGGTACTCATAGACGGGCGCGAGGCCAACTTCGAGTTGCTGGGCATGACCGCCTTCGAGATCCAGCCCGTGTCAGTGGATGACATCAAGCGCATCGAGGTGATCCGCGGGCCGGGCTCATCGCTGTACGGTGCCAATGCCCTCAGCGGGGTCATCGCCATCACCACCCACAGGGTCGAGGAGGGGAGTTCCGCCTGGGTGGGTCTGCGGGGAGGTGAGCTGGGCGCGCTGTACGCCGGCCTGCGTGCCGGGGTGGTGCTGGGCGACTGGAGCTTGAACCTGTCGGCCGCGCTGGATCGCATGAGCACCTTCTCCGACCGGGACGTCGTCGGCCGCCGCATCTGGCGTCTACGGCCCGTGCTCGAATGGCGGCCCCCCAACGGCGGGCGGCTGTTGCTGGAAGGCGGCCTGGCCGCCGGCCGAGGCAGGATGTCGGCGGTGTTGAGCGGCTTCGACGGCCGGCTCGATAGCGGCTACCTGCGTGCCGACTGGAGCCAGCAGGATCTGCGGATACAATTGTGGTGGACCCGGGCGGTGATGGATTTCGAATTTCACAGCAACCTGGAACTGGGACCCGTGCACCTGGCCGACCTGGTCCCCACGATGGTAACCGGGGACGTCGTCGACGGCGAGATGCAGTGGACGTTGCCACGCTGGTACCAGCCGCTGTTGTTGATAGTGGGAGCCAACGGTCGTTTCTCCCGGGCCACTTCCGACCAGTTGCTGGATGGCGGGGCTTATGCCGATCCCTCCAGCTCCGGTTACCGGCAGCCGGGTATCGAACACCTGGAGGGTCGCGCGGGGGCCTTTGCGCACGGTGAGTGGGCGCCCGTCGACTGGCTCATGGTCACCGCTGGTCTGCGCTTCGACTACAACACCGTGACCGGTCCCTTCCTGAGTCCACGCCTGGCCACGGTCTTCAAGCTGGGTGGTGACCAGTTCCTGCGCCTGGACGCGGCCCGCTCCTTCCGCAAGCCGTCCTTCTTCGAAACCCATGCCCACCTGATGGTGGATTTTCCTCCCGACAGCCCGGTCACCGGCAGCGAACGCCAGTCGTTTCTGGACTTCATGACCCGGGTGGTGGGCAACGAGAACCT
>QMME01000040.1 GCA_003647095.1 Deltaproteobacteria bacterium | reverse complement strand
CCGAACGGGCAATGCCGGGGCTCCGGGCGTTTTTTCGACACCCTGCTGCATACATGCATGTATATGTATTACTGGGTGTTATGGTGTGTACGTTGGACAGTCGAAAGAGTTTTCGCTTGTGCAGGTAAGCCGTGCTCAGCCGGCCTTCTTCATGGGCCTTATGCTCCGGAGTGCTTGCGCCTCGTTCTGCTGGGCGTGATACAGGTCCCAGCGGAGTTGCAGATTCATCCAGAAACCGGGGGTGTTTCCGAAAAATTTCGCCAGCCGGAGGGCGGTTGCCGGCGTGATGCCGCGGCGGCGGTTGACCAGCTCATTGATTCGCTGGTACGGCACCCGGATTTCCTTGGCCAGATCCCGTTGCGAAAGATGCAGCGGCTTGAGGAATTCTTCAAGAAGCATCTCGCCCGGATGGATCGGCTCCCGGTTTGTCGGCACTCGTATCATGATACCCCTCTCCTCTCAGTGGTAATCAACGATCGCTACCTCCGCGGGTCCATCCGGGGTCCACACGAAACACACCCGGTACTGATCGTTGATGCGAATGCTATGCTGGCCCTTCCTCTCCCGCGACAGGGACTCCAGCCGGTTTCCGGGAGGGATGCGTAACTCGTCCAGGAGGCCGACCGAATCGAGCTGCTCCAGTTTTCTCGCTGCCGCGCGCCACAGTCCCCGTGGGCATGTCCTGCGAGCCTCCCTGGTGTTGCGACCGTTGAAAATATCCTCCGTTCCCGGGCTCGCGAAGGACTTGATCATGATGACATGATAGCACGGATATCATGCTAGCAGCAAGTGACCGGGAGCGCCGGCTCGCCGTTTCGCTGGAAGTCCCCTCCCCTGCCACGAAAACAGAAATGCGCTGTTGCCGGCGCGAAGGATGGCGGGGGGGGCCGGGGTTGCCGGTGTTGTTGACACGTCAAGATATCCGGCATTTTGACAAGTGAAGTGTCCGGTTGACAGTTCGCGAAGCAAGCTCCTAGAATGCCGCTCGACCGAACCAGCCCATCGACAAGGAGGAGCGCATGAAAACCCTTGGATATCTTGCCCTGCTGGCAGGGTTGCTGGCGGTGCTGCCGGCCCGGGCCGCCGATATCGTCCTCAACGATCCCGCCGGCGACGACGACGGCCCCGGCGGCTACAGCTATCCCACCGCCCCGGAATACCTCCCCGGCTCCTTCGACGTCACCAAGGTGGAGATCCAGGACAAGGGCGACAAGCTGAAGATAAAGCTGCACCTGAAGGCCCGGGTGAAGGATCCCTGGCACTCGCGCGACTGGCCGGTGCGCGGCAACGGCTTCTCCCTGCAGATGGCCTTCCTGTTCGTCGACCAGGATCACCGAAAGGGTTCCGGCCACACCGAGGGCATTCCCGGCCTGAACGTGGTCTTCGCCCCGGACAGTGCCTGGGAGAAGGTGGTGATCATAAGCCCCCAGGGCAACACCCGGCTCAAGTCCGAGATCCAGCAGAAGGCCAAGGCGCTCGCGGCCGACATCGTCCTGCCCCTCAAGGTCAAGGCCTCGGGCAGGAAGCTCATCGCCACCGTGGCCAAGCGCGACCTGGGCTCGCCCGCCGCCGGTTGGGGCTGGCAGCTGGTGATGCAGTCGAACGAGGGCTACCCGGCCAAGAGCGACCTGCTCACCCGCAAGGTCAACCAGACGGGCGGGCCCCACCGCTTCGGCGGCGGCCGCGACGACGACTGCGATCCGCACGTGATCGACCTGCTGGCCGGTTCGGCCCGCGGTGACCAGCAGGAGATCGACCTGCAGCACCAGATGCTCTCGAAATACTCCTGCGGCAAGCCGGCCGTGCTGCAGATGGTCTATCCCTGAAGCACGGGCGCGGGCGGGACCGTCCATGAAAAGGTACTCACTGGTTCTGCTCATCCTGGCCGCCGCGGCCGGCAGGGCGGGCGCGGAGTCGGCCAATTTCGATTTGAGCGGCAAGATCTACACCAAGTGGCTCTACCGCAACAACGCCTCCATGGGGGTGCTCAGCTACGGCAATCCCTTCTGGACGGAGAACTTCTCCGGCGACAACGGTGTCGGTACCGAGTTCGAGCTGACCATCAAGGGCTCGGTCTCGGACGTCGTCGACGCCGGCGTGCGCATCAAGAGCCGCTTCGGCTCCACCTGGCACGACTTCTGGGAAAACGGCAACCTGCGCTACAGCAACCCCAACACCTCCGGCGAGAGCCTGGGGCTGGATCACGCCGAGTACATGAAGCTGCGCGGCTACTGGGTGCGCATGTCCGATCCCTTCCCCGGGGTCTCCAGCATCCTGGTGGGCTCGTCCGACCTTTCCATGTTCAACGCCTGGACGGTGGGCAAGATCCGCTACATCGACCGCGACAACGCCAAGGGCATCTTCGTGCAGGGCAGACCCCTGGACGAGAAGCTCACCTACCACCTGGGGGTGATAGCGCTGCCCAAGCTGTGGGTGGGGCCGAACTGGTCCACCGGCCTGGGAGAGGACCTCTACCCGGACTCCCGGGTGGTCGATCCCTTCTGGACCGAAGACTGGGCCTACGCACTCAAGCTCACCAGCCAGCCGGCCGACTGGCTGCGGCTCGAGCTGACCGGGATGGTCAGCCTGGACGTCGAGGCCGATCTCTACGACCCCGATGCCACCGGCACCCTGAACCCCGCCGACCAGGATTACTGCAACCAGCATCCCGACGACGACGCCCGCTGCCCGGATCACAACGTCGACCTGGCCTCGCGCTACACCAACGCCGTGGTGACGCTGGCGGGGGAGCTGGAGCCGCTCGACGACCTGCTGGTGAACTTCCTGGGCGGCTTCAGCCTCTCGGACATCAACGAGGATTACGCCGCCAACGGCGTGGCCCAGAACCAGGGCGTCTATCCCATGATCTGGGGCGACGTGCACGACTTCGCCGCGGTGGTGCGCCTGAACCTGCTCGACGCCTTCGGGGTGGAAGACCTGGGCATCAAGGCCGAGGGCTTCTACATCGGCCAGCACTGGACCTCGACCTTCGGCGCCCGGCGCGAGGACGACGTGCTGCTCACCGACGGCCTCATCGAGGGCGGGCAGCTGCCCACCCTCAACCTGGCCAACGAGTTCATGGACTTCGACGAGGCCTTCTACGAGTCCTGCATCGGCTGGCAGGGCGGCACCCTGCTGCTGGAGTACCTCGTCGGCGAGCTGAGCCTCAAGCTCGAGGGCACCTTCATCGGCTACAACACCAACGCCCAGAACCGCCGCGTCTACGACTGCGACAACTGCGTGGGCGACCCGGTCTATCCTTCCTTCCTCTACTCCGACGGCTACACCGACACCGATCTGTGGGACTACGCCAACCCCAAGAGCATCGACCGCGGTCGCGATCCCCGCAGCGTCTTCCGCGAGGACCAGGACCGCTACACCATCATCGCCGTGCTCTGGGCCGGCTACCAGTTCGACATCGGCCGCGGGCTGGAGCTGGAGGCCAAGCTCAAGCAGATCGTCGATCGCGACGGCCGGGACACCTCGCGCGCGGACGACGACTACTCCGGCAACATCACCATCGGCCGGCTGTCGCTGGCCTACCCGCTCAGCGACACCCTCAAGGTACGCCTGGGAGCCCAGTTCGACTGGTGGGACGAGAAGAACCGAGACGGCAGCCCCGCCCGCGGCTACGCCTGGTACCAGACCACCAAGGTGAAACCCTTCCTGGTGGTCTCTTTCACCTACGGCGGGGCGTCGCTGCGCTACTACCTGGAGTACCTGTACAAGGACCAGTGGCGCGGCGAGCGCGACCCGGAACAGTTCTGGGGGGTGCTGCGTTCCAAGGCCACCCTGGAAGTGGCCTGGTGAGGACGAGATCATGTGGCGTAAAAAGAGACTGGCACTCGGCCTGGCGCTGACCATGCTGCTGTTCGGCTGCGGCTTCGAGCCGTTGTTCGGCCGCGCCCTGGGCGAGGATCACCCCCTCAACGACGGCGGCGTGGCCGAGATCGGCAACGTCTTCTTCGCCGCCGACATGAACCCCGACACCAAGGACGGCAATTGCGACCCCATCGACCGCTTCCTCTGGGCCGAGGACAAGCCCGGGGCTTCGATGTTCATCGCCGCCGGTATCCACCCGGACAGCCCCATCCAGGACAACGACATCGAGCAGCAACTGGGCGCCTGGATACCCAACAAGATTCCCATGTACGACGACGGCACCCACGGCGACGAGAAGGCCGGAGACGGTGTCTGGACCACCACCTTCTCCCTGCCCGAGGGGCTGCGCATCGGCTACAAGTACACCTGGGGACGCCAGGGAGAGAACTGGGGCGGCACCGAGGAGTGGCCCGGCAACCGCAGGCTGCTGGAGATAGTGGACGTCAACGGCGACGGGGTGGTGGCCCGCTACGACAACTTTGGAGACGAGACCAGCAACAAGGACGTCATGAACCGGCTGCTGCCTGCCAACGGCGGCCATGGCACCGTCGACTGGGAGACGGACGCCAACGCCGACGGCGTCCCCGACGCGCAGGAGCGCATGTACGACAGCGACGGTGACTGCGAGCTCGACACCTGGTGGACCCCGGCAGCGGCAAGCCCTTGAATACAATAAAATAACTGCTGCCAGGTGGATCTGGCCGGCCGCGCGCTCCCGCCCCGCCGGCCCGATTTTTCTTGCAATTACAACGCCGGTGTGTATCATCCGCCGCGCATTGTTAACTACTATGGAGGCCAACCGCTCCATGGACAGTGACCAAGATAGCCCGCGTGTCTGGGCCCGGGGGCCCGGCGGGCAGCAGGAGGCGGATGTCAGATAGTCCAGCGGTTAGCCCTCCCCCCTCCCGCCCCTCTCAGCTCCCCGACCTCCAGCGCACGCGGCCACTTTCGTCCCGCCCTGGTGACCGGGCCCGGCGGCCCGGCCGGCGAGACGGTGATGGAAGGAGGGTGAAGCATTGCAGAGGTTGGGTACTCATTTTCTCCTGGAAATGGCCGGCTGCGACAGCCAGCTGCTCGACGATGCCGAGTGGATCTCGGCCACCATGTTGCAGGCGGCCCGGGCGGCCAACACCACCATCCTGGGAAGTTCCTTCCACAAGTTCTCCCCGCAGGGGGTCAGCGGCGTGATCGTCATCGCCGAAAGCCACCTGTCCATCCATACCTGGCCCGAGCTGGGCTACGCCGCCGTGGACGTCTTCACCTGCGGTGACCGGGCCATGCCGCAGCGGGCCTGCGCCCACCTGCTGAAGGCGTTCGCCCCCGAGTATCACGAACTGCAAGAGCTGGCCCGGGGCTTGCCCCGGCAGGCACAGGCCGCCAGGCTGGCGGAGGGAAAGCCCGTCTCGTGGCATTCACCGGGCAGGCAGGGCTGGGCATGAGCCCGAGCTTCGACGGCGACTGGCTGGTGGACAACTACCGGCGCGGCGAGATCACCCTGCAACGGGTGGTGGAGAGGCTGCACGGTGCGCGCACTCGATTCCAGCAGGCGGAACTGGTGCGTACCGAGGCCTACGGCGACGCCCTGGTGCTCGACGGCAACATCCAGCTGGCGGAGAGCGACGAGCGCGTCTACCACGAGGTGCTGGTACATCCCCTGCTGCTTTCGCTCGAGCGGCCAGCCCGGGTGGCCATACTGGGCGGCGGCGACGGGGCGGCCCTGCGCGAGGTGCTGCGCCACCACCGGGTGGAGCGGGTGGCCATGGTGGACATCGACGAGCAGGTGGTGGAGTTCTGCCGGGAGTACCTGCCCCGGTTCAGCCAGGGTGCCTTCGACGATGCGCGGGTGGAGCTGGTCTTCGCAGACGCCCGCGGCTGGATCGAGCGGCAGCGGGAGGGAAGCTGGGACGCGGTGATTAGCGATCTCACCGAGCCGCTCGACGGCGGTCCCTCGGCCATGCTGTTCACCCGCGAGTTCTACCGCCTGGTGCGGCGGGCGCTTGCGCCCGGCGGCGGACTGGTGGTGCAGGCCGGGGCGGCCAATCCCACCGACCACGAGCTCTTCTCCCGCATCCAGGCCACCGTGGCCGCCGAGTTCGACGGCTGCCGGGCCATGCTGAGCTTCGTGCCCAGCTTCGCCGACCAGTGGAGCTACGTGCTGGGCTTTGACGAGGGTGCCGGGCTGGTCGAGCCGGAAGCGGTGGACGAGCTGCTGGCCGAGCGCGTGGCCGGCGAGATGTTTCACTACGACGGCGAGTGCCACCGGCACTGTACCAGCCTGCCGCTCTACCTGCGGCGCACACTGCAGGGTGCACCGCAGCCCTTCACCGACGCCAGCCCCCCCCGGCTGCGCACCGGCAGTGACCTGTAGCCCGGGCTCCCCGGCTCGACGACTACAACCTCACCAGCGCCAGTCGCGGCCCGGCCGAGACATGCAGGCGTCTGCCGCCCTGGTACAGCTCGCCGTCCAGCACGTAACCCTGCGGCTGCTCGGCCTGCAGCAGGACGTCGTCTGCGGTGGTGACGACGATGTCCGGGTGGTGCACCTCGCGCCCCTTCCAGAAGGCACCGATAATGCGTAGCAGCTCGCGGGCGCGCACGCGGGAGGCGGCCACCTGGAAGCGATCCTGGTAGCGGCCGGCCAGGGGGAAGGGCCGAAAGCCCATTCCCAGCGCCTCCATGGACGAACAGGCCAGGCCGTTTGCTTCCGGCCACCTCAGCGCCCGGCCGGAGATGCTCAGGTGCAGCGGCTCGCCGGCGAACAGTTGTTCCACCTGCCCGCCGCCGAACAGCAGATCGCCGCTCCAGCCCAGCAGCCGCCCCAGCACCCGCAGCGGCGAATCGCCGCCGTGGTCGAGCAGCTCGCGGTAGAAGCGGTACATGAAGCCGGTGGCCATGCTGAAGCCGTGGTGAACCCGCCGGCCGTCTTCCACCCGCAGGATGATACGGCGCAACACCGGCAGGTAGCGGCCGCTGTCGAGCCGCTGCAACAGGCGCCGCAGCAGGCCGACCGGCCGGCCGCGTATTCCCAGCGAGGCGGCGTGGGCGTTGTGGGTACCGCCGCAGAGGAAGGCCACCCGGGGCAGTCGCTCGGGCGGGCAGGCAGCCAGCAGGGCGCTCAGTACCAGGTGGTTGGAGCCGTCGCCGCCGCCGATGGCCAGCACGCCGAGCCCTTGCTGCAGGAACTGCTCCATGACCCCCGGCAGTTGCTCGGGGTCGTCGGTTTGCCACAGCCTGTCGGCCGGGCCCAGCAGGGCCCCGAGCCGCTGCGCCGTGGTGCCTCCCAGCAGGGTCTTTTTCCCGGCCCGCCGGTTTACGATTACCCCGACCCCGCCCATGGTCCCTCAGCCCGCCTCCTGGTTGTCCTGGTAACGTTGGTGAATGACGGCGGCCTCCTCCAGTACCTGGCCGAAGGCCTCGGCGCACTCCGGGTCGAAGTGGCTGCCGGCGTCCTGGCGGATGATGTCATAGGCCTCCTCCAGTCCCAGGGCCCCCTTGTACACGCGGCGGGAGCTGAGCGCGTCGAAGACGTCGGCCACGGCCACGATGCGGCCGGCCTGGGGAATGTCGCGCCCGCGCAGGCCACGCGGGTAACCGGAACCGTCCCACTTCTCGTGGTGGGTAAGGGCCACGGTTTCGCTCAGTTGCAGCAGGCGGGAATCCGAACCGGCCAGGATGCGGGCACCGATCTCGGTATGTCCCTGGATGACCTTGAACTCCTCGGCGGTGAGCCGACCGGGCTTGAGCAGGATGGCGTCGGGTATGCCGATCTTGCCCACGTCGTGCATGGGTGAGGCATACAGCAGCAGCTCCACCTCGTCGGCCGGCCAGCCCAGCTGCCGGGCCAGCAGCGCCGAGTAGTGGCTCATGCGGCGGATGTGGGCGGCGGTGTCCTTGTCCTTGTACTCGGCCGCCTGCGCCAGGCGCAGGATGGTGTCCAGGTGCACCTTTTTCAGTTCGGCCGTCAGCCGGGCGTTGTTGACCGCCACCGCCGCCTGGGAAGCCAGCGCGCGCACCAGGTCCTCGCGCTCGGGCGCGAAGGGAACGATGCCGCCGGGACCGCGGGCATTTATAAGTTGCAACACTCCCTGGACCTCGTCGTTGCGGTCGAGCATGGGTACCGCCAGCACCGAGCGGGTGTGGTAATCGTTGCGGCGGTCGAAATCGGAGTTGAAGGAGAAAGGCAGCCCGGCGGGCAGGTGGTAGACGTCCTCGATGTTGGCGTTGCGACGGGTGGTGGCCACGTAACCGGCGATGCTGGAAGTGTCCAGCGGCAGGGTATGCGAGGAAAACAGCCGGCGCTCTTCCTCCGGGCCCAGCCGCCGAGCCAGGGTGTCGTTCTGGGCCACGCTGAACACCAGGTGGCCGTCGTCGAGCAGGTACAACGAACCGGCGTCGGCCCCGGTGAAGGCCCGCGCTTCCTTGACGATCATCTGCAGCAGCTCGTCCAGATCGTGGGTGCTGCTCAGGGCGATGCCGATGCGGGTCAACCCCAGCAGGTCCTGTCTCAACTGTTGCGCCAGCCGCTCGCCGCCGTCCATGGCCGGGACCTTCCTTTCCGGTGCCAGCCTAGCACAGGAGCTGACGTCGTTCCAGGAACACGGATTTCTCGCGGCCGCCGATCCGTGGTACCTTGGTTCTCGGTTCCGCGGGACCGGAAAGGAACGGCAGACAGGTGGCCGAATCGCGGGCAGGCAGATGGCGCAGACGCTGGGCTGGCTTGGCCCTGGGCACGGCCGGGGGAGCGCTGGTGGCACTGCTGGTGCTGGCCGGTGCCATCGAGCCGGCCGAGAGAATGGTCCTCGATGGCTGGCAACGACTGCTGGCCCCGGGTACCAGCCCGCCTGGAGATATCGTGGTGGTGGCCATCGATCAGGCCAGCCTGGAGAAGGTGCAACAGCTGCTCGGGCACCGCTATCCCTGGCCCCGGCAACTGTTCGCCCTGATGTTGTGTTACCTGCACCGGGCCGGGGCCCGGGCGGTGCTGTTCGACCTGTTCTTCGAGGGGCCCAGTCCGGGCTCCGATGAACTGGATCCCCGCCACCAGGACGAGCAGTTGGCCCGGGCCGCCGGGCAATGCGGCCCGGCCGTGTTCGCCTACAAGCTGCGGCCGGCCGATTCCACTCCCCCCTCGCCGCTTTCGGGGAAGCTGCTGGCCCGGGCTGCCCTGGCGGCCCGGCCCTGGCCCCGCTTGCGGCGATTCGCCCGGGCCGATCCCCTGGTCGAGCCGCTGTTGGACAGCGGCGCCCGCTTCGGGTTCGCCAATGCGCGCCCGGACCGCGACGGCGTAATCAGGAAGGTCCTGCTGCTGGCCGGCGCTCCCGCCATGCCGGCGACGTCGACTCGACCTGGCGGCGGCAGCGAATACCTGCTGGCCTCCCTGGCCCTGCAGGCGGCCACCCTGACCGGCCAAATCACCATCGACCAACGCGGTGGCAGCCTGCGCGGCCAGGGTCGCGACCTGGGAATGGAGGCCGACGGCAGTGCCTGGATTGCCTTCAGCCGCATTGGCCGCGAGTTCACCACCATACCGGCGGCCAACGTGCTCATCTCGGCCCTGCAGCAGCAACAGGGCATCCTCCCGGTGCTGTCCGCCGACATCTTCCGCGATCGCTGGGTGCTGGTGGGAGTTACCGCCGCCGCCGGCTACGATCGCACCACCACGCCGCTTTCGAAAGGCGGCAACACGCCCGGTGTCTACGTGCAGGCAGCGGTGCTGGACAACCTGTTGCGTTCGGGCTTCCTGAACCGGGTCGGCCGTCCCCTGGTAATGTTACTGGTGGTGTTGCTGGGCCTGGTGGTGGCCGTGCTGGGGAGGTTGTTGCACAACCTGTGGTGGTTCAGCCTGGCGGTGCTGGTGCTGCTGCTGGGCTGGACGGCGGCCAGCCTGGGAGCGGTTGCCGCCGGCTGGTTGCTGGATCCGGTGGCCGGCTGGAGTGTCCTGCTGTTGTCGCTGGTGGCCCTGGTAACGGCCTCGGCGCAGCGTGAACGCCGGGCCCGGCGGCGCGTACGCAGCCTGTTTCAGTTCTACCTCGATCCTGCCGTGGTCAGGCGCCTGCTGTCGGAGCAGGATGCCCTGGAACTGGGCGGCGAGGCCCGCACCTGCACCGTCCTCTTCGCCGACCTGGTGGGTTTCACCTCCCTGTCGGAGCAACTGGAGCCGGAACGCCTGGTGGAGCTGCTCAATCTCTACCTGGGCTCCATGACCGAGGTCTTTCTGCAGCATGGCGGGTTTCTCGACAAGTACATCGGCGATGCCATCATGGTCGTGTTCGGGGCGCCGCTGCAGCTCGAACGGCATGCCCGGGCCGCCTGCCAGGCGACCCTGGAAGGACTGGGTCGCTTGCGCCGGCTGAACGACGAGCTGGCGGCACGCGGACTGCCCCGCTTGAGCTGTCGGGTGGGTGTCAACACCGGCCGCATGGTGGTGGGCAACGTCGGCTCGCGCACCCGCGGCAACTACACCGCCCTGGGCGATGCCGTCAACCTGGCTGCGCGCCTGGAGGGCCTCAACCGCGTCTTTGGAACCCTGGTCATCATCGGCCCGGAGACCCGCCGACGACTGGGGGACGATTTCGTGGTGCGCGAACTGGCCGATATCCGCGTCAAGGGCAAGCAGCGGCCGGTGACCATCTACGAGCTGCTGGGTCCAGCGGACGGCCTGCTGGAGTCGGACCGGCAGCGACTGGAAATGTTTGCCCGGGCACTGCGATTGTACGGCGAGGGACGGCACGATGCCGCCCGGGAGGCCTTTGCCGCCGTGCTCGAGGTTTTCCCCGACGATGGCCCGGCCCGGGCCTACCAGCAGCGCCTGAGCCAGCAGCAACAGGCGTCGCTGGAGAAAGACCCGGTATGGGTGATGCACAGCAAGTAGCTACTGGATGGGAGCGGGAACCCCGGTATCAAAACGGGCCCGGGGCTCACTGCCCGGGCGGGTGGTTCCTCAGCGGCTGACCAGGTAACGCAGGCGCAGGGTGTAGGGCTGGCACAGGCCGTCCTGGCCGGCGGCCGCCTGTACGCATACCGTGAAGTCGTTGGAGTTGCCGCTGGTGCAGGTGGCGCCCTGGCTCTGGCAACTCGACTCGAAGGTGGCGTCGCTGCCGTTGCAGTCCACCGTGGAGCAGTCTCCCCGGTAGACCACCAGCACCAGGTTGCCCGGGTCGGGGTTGAAATCGACGGCGAAGGTGCCGTTGCCGGGAGCCGGATCCAGGTAATGCACCAGGTAACAATCGCTGTCTTCGCGCAGGCCGGACTGGTGCACCAGCACCCCGCTGATGGTGACGGTGGGATTGGACGATCTCACCGTACCGCCGTCTGCGGCGGCGGAGCAGGTGCCGGCCACGTCGGAGGTGTCGCCGCACTCGCAACCATCGCTGCTGGAGCCGTTGAGGTTCCACCACCCGGGCAGGCAAGAGGCCATCTGGCAGGTGCCGCTGTTGCAGACGGCGTCGGCGTGGGGATAACTGCAGATGTCGCCGCAGCCCGAGCAGTTGTCCACCGTGCCCAGCTGTGCCTCGCAGCCATCGCTCCAGCTGGAGTTGCAGTCGGCGAAACCGCCCTGGCAGGCGCAGGAGCCGGCATCGCAGATGCTGTTGGCCCCGCAGTCGTTTCCGCAGGAGCCGCAGTTGGCGACGCTGGACTGCAGGTTGGCCTCGCAGCCGTCGGGCATCTGCCCGTTGCAGTTTCCGAATCCGCTGTCACAGGTGACCACCGTGCAGTCGCCCCCGGAGCAGCCGTGCTGGGCGGTCTGGGGCAGGCTGCAGACGAATCCGCAGGATCCGCAGTTGAGCGGGTCGCTGCCGATGCCGACCTCGCAGCCGTCGGCCCACAGGTTGTTGCAGTTGTCAAAGCCGCTGTCGCAGGCGCAGCTGCCGCCGCTGCAGACGGCATGCTGCCCGCAGCTGTTGCCGCAGGAGCCGCAGTTGCCGGCGTCGCTGTTCAGGTCGGCCTCGCAGCCGTCCGACCAGTCCGCATTGCAGTTGTCGAAGCCGTTGTCGCAGGTGCAACTGCCGCCGCTGCAGCCGGCATGCTGCCCGCAGCTGTTGCCGCAGGAGCCGCAGTTGTCACTGTCGCCGCCCAGGTCGGCTTCGCAGCCGTTGGACCAGTCGTTGTCGCAGTTGCCGAAGCCGTCGTCGCAAGTGCAGCTGCCGCCCAGGCAGTGGGCGTTGGCCCCGCAGTCGTTGCCGCAGCCTCCGCAGTTGTGGGGATCGCTGTCGGTATCCACGCACTGGACCCCACAGCAGGTCATGCCGCTGCTGCAGTCGGGGCCGCTGCCGCCGCAACGGCAGGCGCCGGAGGTGCAGATCTCGCCGGCATCGCAGCGCTGGTTGCAGCCTCCGCAATGACGCTGGTCGCTGAGGGGATCGATGCACTCGGTGCCGCAGCACAGTTGCTGGGAGTTGCAATCGGGGCCGCTGCCGCCGCAGGAACAGGCGCCGCTTACGCACGACTCGTTGGTGTCGCAGGCATGCCCGCAGGAGCCGCAGTGGGCGGCGTTGCTCTGCAGGTCGACGCAGCTGGTGTCGCAGCAGCTATAGCCGGGACCGCAGTCGGGGCCGCTGCCGCCACAGCGGCAGCCGCCGGAGATGCAGCTTTCGCCGCTGTCGCAGGACTGGTCGCAGTTGCCGCAGTGGTTGGGGTCGCTGAGGGGATCGATGCACTCGGTGCCGCAGCACAGTTGCTGGGCGTTGCAGTCGGGACCAGTGCCGCCGCACAGGCAGGCACCGTCGATGCAGCGTTCACCGGGATCGCACTCGATGGGACCGCAGGGATCGCCCCGGCAGGCACCATCCTGGCAGCCGAACTCGCAATTCTGGCGATTCTCGTCGTACTGGCAGGTGCCCCCGGAACAGTAGCCAACCACCGGGTAGTAGACCCGGGTGTTGGCGTCGGCGCACCAGTCGTCGGGCGGTTGGTCACAGATCAGGGGCTGGCCCTGGCAGCGATCATCCGAACAGCTGTCGTCCGTCGTGCAGGGATCGCCGTCGGTGCACAGGGTTCCGGTCTGGCTCCACAGGGTGGTGGCACTGGCCGGCTCGAAAAGACATGTGTAGGTGGCGTCCTGGCAGGTCTCGCGGGCACACTGGTTGGCGACGGTGCAACTGGCCGCCGGGCAGCAGCGTCCGGCTACACACTGCTCGTCCACGCACTGGCCGTCCTCGCACACCTGGCCCGGGGTACAGGGCTGACCACAGTCGGGAGGATAACAATTGCCGGCGGCGCATACCTGCCCGGCCGGGCAGTCGACACCCACACAACCCCGGTCCAGGCAAACCCCGTTCAGGCACAGCTGGTAGGGACCGCAGGCGGTATCCGGGCAGTCGGCCGGATAGCAATTGCGATCCGCCCCGCATACCTGGTCCGGGGGACAGTCTACGTGGGCGCAGTCATCGGGAACGCACTGGCCCTCCCGGCACACCTCGCTGGAGGCGCAGCCCTGCCCGCTGGCCAGGCAGTCGGCCGGGAAACACTCACCGTCGGCACACACCTGCCCGGCCGGGCAGGCGATGCCCACGCAGTTGTGCCGCACGCAGGTTCCCTGGTAGCAGACTTCGTCGGCGGCGCAGGAGACCTGGTCGCAGGCGGTATCGAAGCACAGGCCGCGGGCACAGCGCTGTCCCTCCGGGCAAACCACGCCCACGCAATCGGCCGGGTAGCAGCGCCCCTCGAAGCATACCTCGGAAAAGTCGGAGCATTGCCGATCGGGACAATCGGCCGGGTAACACCAGCCATTGGCGCAGACAGACCCGGATTGGCACTCCACCCCCACGCAGGAAACCGCCTGGCAGCGTCCTCCCACGCATACTTCGCCGGTTCCCAGGCAGTGCACGTCCTGGCAATCCACGGGATAGCAAGAGCCGGCGGCGCAGCGCTCGCCCTCGGGACAGCTCACCCCCAGGCAGGAGCGTTGCCGGCACTGCTCGTCGACGCAGACCTGCTCGGCCCCGGGACAGTTCTTGGTCTGGCAGTCAACCGGATAACACAGCCCGGCGGCACAGCGCTGGCCGGGAGGACACTGCACGTTCAGGCAGCTGGCCGGCAGGCACTGTTCGTCCACGCACAACTCTCCCACCCCCGGACAGGTTCTCCAGACGCAGTCCCGGGGATAACACTGGCCGCCCGCGCAGGCCATGCCCTGGCCACACTGTACTTGCAGGCAGGCAGGTTCGATACATTGGTCATCAAGACAGGCAAAGCCCTCCGGGCAGTCACGCCCGGGGCAGTCAGCAGGCAGGCAGCGGCCCCCGGCCTCGACGCCGCTGGGACAGCCGGAGCCGATGGTGCCGGGTGAACAACCCGCCAGTCCGCCGACCCCGGCCAGCAGCAACCAGGCAAGAAGCACGATTGTCCGTTCTGTTTTCATTGCTTTCGCCTCGGGGTCGTCCGCCTCGGTACCATTCTAGCACGATTGGCCGAGCCATGCCCAATCGGCGACCTTCCGTGCTCGAGTCCCCTGCCCTGTCCGCTGCGGTGCGTCAGGTTCGCCGGCCGCGCCGGGAATGCCGCCGGGAGGAACCAGGCGATTGACAGCAGGCCCCCCGGTCTGCTATTGACAGTCGAAAAAGGAAGCTGGAAAGTCTCCTCGAAGGAGGGGGAATCATGGAAAAAGGGATTCCCGTGAAGCGTTTCTGGGTTCTGGTGATCATGCTGTTGGCCATGCTGGCCGCCTCTGCCTGCTCTTCTCCCGTGGAGCGGCTCTGGGCCTACCCGATAAGTTCGCCCATCTATTCCACTCCGCGGCTGGCCGGGGATTTCGTCATCTTCGGATCGGAAGGCGGCACCCTGAATGCCGTCGACAAGAAGGGCCAGTCCCGCTGGCAGTACCAGGTCCCCAGCGGGGAAATTTTTTCCCGCCCGGCCAGTGACGGCAAGCTGGTCTTCTTCGGCTCCACCAACCAGAAGTTCTACGCCGTCGACATGACCGGGCGGCTGCGCTGGCAGTTCGCCGCCCGGGAACGCATCAAGTCCGATCCCCTGGTCCACGAGGGAGTGGTCTACGTGACTTCCTACGACGGCCACGTCTATGCCCTGCAGGCCGCCAGCGGCAAGAAGCTGTGGCAATTCCCCCCGCTGGCGAAACAAACCGAAGCCGAACCACCGGACGCAGGAGAGGGTGAGGAGAAAAACCGGAAGCAAGACGCCGAGGAACAGAAGCCGGTCCAGCCCCCGGTACTGACTCCCCCGCCGGGAGCCTTTTCCTACTCGGCACCGACGGTTCGCGACGGGGTGCTGTACGTGGGCAACCTCGATGGCTACCTCTACGCCATCAATACCGCCGATGGTTCCCTGAAGTGGCGCTTCCAGGCCCGGGAAGGCATCACCTCCTCGCCACTGGTAGAGGAAGGAGTGGTGTACTTCGGCTCGAAGGACGACAACGTCTATGCCATCGATGCCGCCGGCGGGCAGAAGGTCATCTGGAAGTACAAGACCGGTGACGACGTTCTCAGCTCCCCCCGCCTGGCCGAGGGGTTGCTCTACATCGGCTCCAACGACAAGCACCTGTACGTGCTGGATGCCAAGACTGGCAAGCTCAAGTGCCGGTTTGCCGCCAAGGGCCCCGTCGTCTCCTATCCGGTCTTCTACAAGAACCTGGTCATCTTCTCCGGAGGCCAGGGCGACGGCCGCGTCTACTTCGTGCAGCAGAAAACCTGCCAGCCCTTCTATGCCTATCGCACCGGCTACAAGATCGAAAGCGATCCGGTACTGGAAGGAGATCGCGTCTACGTTACCTCCGGCGACAGCAAGCTGTACACCTTCAAGATAAACAAGACCCAGTAGGATCTCCGGCGGGCGCCGGGCAACGGGCTCCCCCGAGGCTGGAGATGCAAAGACGGTGCTCCTGCTTGTGGCGGTCCGTGTGCCCATGCTATTCTGACCGGGTAAATCGCGCAAGCAAGGAGGACTGACCATGAATAGAGGGGCGCTTTTTCTGTCGGCCCTGGTTGGCCTGGTCTTGGCTTGGCACGCGGCCCAGGCACACCCGGTGACCGTCGATGGCAACGCCGCTGACTGGACCCTGGCGCTGCCGCCGGTGGACAACCTGGGTCACATCGCCCGCAATTCCCAGGGTGAGGGCGAATACGTCTGGCGGGACGCGGCCGGCGACGAGCGTACCGATTTCCCCGACTCCGGCAATGCCGATATCCTGCAATTCCGGGTCACCCTGGACGACCAGTACCTGTACTTCCTGGTTGAACTGTCCAACGTCACCACGCCGACCGGTGACGGGGCTCCACAGGTGCAGGTGGCCATCGACTTCGACGGAATCGCCAACAGCGGCCAGTCCTGGCTGGGTTCCTTGTGCGACACCCAGGTGTCGGCGGCCGCCGCCTGGGAGTACCTGGTGGTCACCCGTTTCGGTTCCGGAACCGCCCCGGCCGTGTATGACACCGGCTGGAACGAGATCGGGGCGGGAGGGCCACAGGCGGTGCTGGCCGGCAACATCATCGAGATAGCCGTGCCGACCTCGATCTTTACGGTGCCGCCGTCGGCGCCACCGCGCTTCACCGTGGCGGTATTACGCGCGGATGCCAGCGACGGCGCCTGGGACATCGCCGGGGTGAGCGACGTGCTGGACGCGGTCACCAACTACGGTGCTCCCGGAAGCTTCCAGAACACCTGGTCCGAGGTCGGCGACGGCACTCTCGACTACCACTTCGAGATCTGGTTTTCGCTCGATGCGAGCAGCCAACCCTCCCCCCCGCTGGTGATCAACGAGGTGCTCTACGACGGTGCCAGCGAACCGCAAGACGAGTGGATAGAGGTATTCAACCGCACCGGCCAGGACAACTTCTCCCTGGATGGTTTCAAGCTGGGCGACGAGGAGACCCCCGGGGGCACGGAGGGCATGGTGGCCTTTCCGCTCGGCCATACCATCGGGCTCGACGACGTGGTGGTGGTGGCCAACAACGGGGCCACCTTTGTCGCCAGCAACGGCTTTGTCCCCGACTTCGAGATTGCCGATGCGGGAGCCGTTCCCGACATGTTCGATTATGCCGCCTGGTCGGCCACGGGTTCGGTGCAGCTTGCCAACGGCGGCGACCAGTTGCTGTTGCTCGACCCCTGCGATACCGTCATCGACGTGGTGACCTACGGCAGCGGCGCCTGGCCGGGGGTGACGGCCGGGCCCGACGTGGCCGAGAACCACTCCCTGGAACGACCCCAGGCCCGTCCCGACAGCGATGACTGCGATGCCGACATGGTGGACCGCGCCGTACCCACCCCGGGCGCGGTCACCTGGTTGCTGGCGCTGGGGGCCGGCTGCAGCGAGGCGGTGGAGTGCCTCAGCGGCTTCTGTGCCAGCGGGGTGTGCTGCGGCAGCGCCTGCGACGGGATCTGCGACGCCCTGTGCGACAGCAGCGGCAACTGCCAGCCGGTCACCTGCCCGGCTCCCGCCAACGATTGCCAGCTGGCGGATTGCGATCCCGCCAGTGGTTGCAATGCCGCCGCGGGCGTCTCCTGTGACGACGGCGATGCCTGCACCCAGGGAGAAAGCTGCGATGGCGCCGGCAACTGCGGCGGCGGCAGCCAGGTGATCTGCCCGCCGCCCGCCAACTCCTGCCAACTGGCCGTGTGCGATTCCGCCACCGGTTGCTATGCCGCCAGCGGTACCAGCTGCGATGATGCCGACGCCTGCACCAGCGGCGATACCTGCGATGGCGCCGGCAGTTGCAGCGGAACCACGGTG